>JABWAN010001110.1 GCA_013361015.1 Candidatus Zhuqueibacterota bacterium
TATGCGCGCGGCACCATGGGATATCAAAGCATCGCTGAAAAAGATGTGTACGATATGCTGGCCGATCTCAAGCAGCGTTTCCCGATTGATGAGGATCGCATCTATCTCACGGGATTGTCGATGGGAGGTGGCGGCACGTTATGGCTGGGCTTGAGCCGTCCGGATATTTGGGCCGGTCTCGCACCCGTGTGCCCGGCTCCGCCCGATGGCACCGAAGAGCTTGCACCGAATGGCTTAAGTATTCCGATGCACTTTTTTCACGGAGGCGCGGACCCGGTCGTTGCGCCCGCGGGCGTTCGTGACTGGGTCAAACGTCTCGAAGAGTTGGAAACCAAAGTCGAGTACACCGAGTATCCGGGCGTCGCGCACAACAGTTGGGAAAACGCATACAAAGATGAAGCGGTGTTCAAGTGGTTCAGCCAATTCCGCCGTAATCGCTATCCCGAGCGTGTGCGTTTTGTGACCAGCCGCTACAAATACCAAAGCGCGTATTGGGTCCGCATTGATGAGTTGACCCCCGGCGTCTTAGCTCAGATTGAAGCGAAGTTCACTGCGCCCAATCGTATCGCGATTACCACGTCCGAGCTTGGCGCTTTCACCTTGAGTTTAACCGGCCATCCGAAATTCAACGCTAGCCGCCCGGTTGAAACAGTTGTTGACGGCCAGACGATCTCGACAAAGTCGGGCGGCGCTTTTTCTTTTTCAATACGAGAAGGCAAATGGGAAGCGGCAAAGTATGAAACAATCGCGCACGCGAAACGCCCCGGTGCGGAAGGGCCGATGAGCGAAGTGATCGCAGAGCGGCACATTTATGTTTATGGCACCGCGGACAATCCCTCGCCCGAAAAATGGCAAGCCCGGCGCGAGCAGGCCGATCAAGCGGCAAACTGGTCTGTGGATCGCGGCCCGTTTCTTCGTCGCGTGATGGTGTTTCCACGCGTCGTTGCCGATCGCGAAGTGCGGCCAAGTGACCTTGCAACTTCGAATCTGGTTTTGTTTGGAACGAAAGAGACAAATAGCATCATTGCAAAATTCAGTGAGCAATTGCCGCTGCATCTCAATGAAGGCGCTGCTGAATACGGACTGGTTTACGTATTTCCGAGCGACGGGCACTACGTGCTCGTCAACTCGGGATTGCCCTGGTGGACAATGAGCGCAGCACCTGCTGCCAATGCCAACTCTCCGCGCCGTCGTGGCTTTCGACCGTTATTCGGACCGCCGGGCATGCTGATGGATTTGCAGGACTATGTCCTCTTTCAAGGTTCATTGGAAAATATAATTGCCGAAGGTCGTTTCGACCGCAACTGGCGCGTGCCGGCAGCGGAGGCGGAAAAGATGAAAGCCACGGGTGTAGTGACCGCCACGCCCGCAGCAGCACAAGCGAATGATTGAAGGCGAATTGACATTGACAGAAGCATTGGGGGCGATAAAATGATTTTGCATTCGAAACGAGGATAATCATGGATTTTCGCGAAGGCGTAAATGTTGCGTTCAGCGCAGTGGTGGCGAATAAAATGCGCTCGGTGCTCACCATGCTCGGCATCATTATCGGCGTCGGCGCTGTCATTGCGCTGATGTCGATCGGACGCGGCGTTGAGAAATATGTGACCGATCAATTCGCCGGGTTGGGCAGCAACCTGCTCTTCATTGCGCCCGGGCAGATCTCCGACGGGCCGCCGACGCTGCGCGCCAATCCGGTTCGCTCCTTGACGCTGGCGGATATGCACGCAATTGCCGACCGCAGCCTGGTGCCACACGTATCAGCGGCTGCGGCGGACTTTCAAACACGCGTTACTGTATCACGCGCCGGCAAGACAGTCACGGTGCAGGCAAACGCAACGACGCCGGAATATCCGCGGGTGCGCAACTGGAAAACAACCGTTGGCTCCTATTTTTCCGAGCTGGACAGCGACGAACGTCAGCGCGTGGTCTTGCTTGGCGCCGACACCTATAAAGACCTTTTTCCCAACAATGAATATCCGATTGACC
>JABWAN010001111.1 GCA_013361015.1 Candidatus Zhuqueibacterota bacterium
ATGAAGGCGATGATGGGGCCGACGATGCTGATGACCAGACCGGGATATGAGCCGAGCTTAGCGCCGGCATACCAGGCGACGTCTGCTTTTGTCGTCTTTGATTGTGGGCGCCTGAAGGGCACGACTTCCAGCCGAATAATTTCCATATGCGCTGTGAGCGCCAGCCAATCCCCAAAGTTCAAACCAACGTGGCTAGTCATTGCCGGAAAGCGGAGATTGAACTGATTATTCTCTCCCCCGAAGAGCACTCCGGCGCCAAAATCGACGCTGATGGAGTTGTCGAGCCAGCGACGGTATCTGGGTTTAACGCCTAAGCGGTGCCCGTCGCCATCCGCGCCCAGCAAAAAAGTCGCGCCAAGCGCGGATTTTTGGTTCAGGTTTCTCATTAAACCGTATTCCCAAGTGAAATAGAAATTGGCGTCACTGAATTGGTATCTGCGAGCTGATTGGTCGAGCCTGAAACTGTAGCCAAATTCAGTGATCCAAAACGTCTTGCACTGGGGTAAAGGTTTTCCGCGAAAGCAATGCTGGGCATTTGCCGGCAAAATCATGCAAATGATGATCGCGGCGGCGACAAGCAAAATTGTGTTTGCGCGTTTCATAGCGCCGTTACTCCTGTCGCTTGTTCAGCCCGGTTGATTTTATGCCGCACGGCAGATGAATGGATTTGGGGATAGATGGAGTGCTAAGAAAATGCATTACTCCATCAATCCATTACTCCACCACTCCAATCTTTTTCATCTCACCACTTTCAACGCTTTCTCCAACATCTCCGCCTGAATCGCACGCAGCTCTTCGTCCATTTCTTCCAAACTTTGGAAGCGGCGGTCGGCGTCGAGGTGCAACGCACGCATGACGAACTTGTCCCACGCGCGATGATGCCGCTTGTCGACATCGCTTAGCGAAGTGATGCGCATCTTCGGAATGTCTTGCGGCGAATTGATCGAGCGCGAGGTGGTATAGGGATGGCGGCCTGCGAGTAACTCATACCCAATCACACCCATCGAATAGATGTCGCTACGCGCATCGCCTTTGCCCTCCAACAGGATTTCCGGCGCTTGATAACGCCAATGCGAAGTCGCGAGCACGTTGGCCGTGGTGGGGTCTTCATTGAATCCGGGAATTCTGAAATCCGTAATCTTCAATTCTTGTGCGTCGCTCAACCAAATGTTCCCCGGTTTGAGATTCATGAACACCACGCCTTTGTCGTGCGCATATTTCAACGCGCGCACGATCTTTTGCAGCAGCATCAACACTTCGGCGTCCCGCTGGTCTTCCGGAATGTTGAGATCGGAAAGGTTTTTGCCGTCTACATACTCGCGCGTGAAATAGACCATGCCCTCATGCTCGCCCATATCGTGCAAGAATGCGAGATAAGGATGGCTCACGCGCCCGACGCTTTTGATGCGCTCGAAGAGATGATTGCGTTTGCGCTCATTCTGCAGGAAGGCTGCCGAGGCTTGCGGCAGCATGATCTTCATAATGATTTGGCGGTCCATCAGCAAATCGGTAGCCAGATAAGTGGCATACGTCGTGTGGCGCAGCAGGCGTTGCTGAAGCGCGACATCGACGCGGTGTTGATCCTGTGGCCTGGCTTCGAGGAGAAGACCGGCAGCGGGGAGGCGGGCGTGGCGACGATCCTGTTCGACTCGGTGAGGCCGGAGTCGGGCAAGGCTCGGGACAGGGTGACCGACGTGCTGCGGCAGTACCGGGAGGATCTGCTGAAGCTACGCGAACGGCAGCGCGGGCTGAGCGCGGGATTCGCGACCGGCGTGCAGTTGCAATCGCAGAACGTGGCGACGGAGCAGCGCAAGAGCGGCATGTTGATCGGCATGCTGCTGCCCTACATGCTGATTCTGTTTTCGGCGATGAGCGGCTTTTACGCCGCGATCGACATGACCGCCGGCGAGAAGGAGCGGGGCACGATGCAGACGCTGCTGTGCGCGCCGTTGCAGGCGCAGGCTCAGTCCATCGATTACGAGGCCCTG
>JABWAN010001112.1 GCA_013361015.1 Candidatus Zhuqueibacterota bacterium
CGAAAGTGTGAGAGACAAAACCGGAATCAAGATGGCTCTGCGCGCAGCCGCGTTTTCTGCTGCTGGCTATGAGGAGAGACGTTCGAGCCGCCTTTGGTCTGGGCATGAATCTTCGTGCCGCTGTGTATCGCAACCGTGCCTAGCATCAAGGTTTCGAAGCTGGCATGGTTCAAGCCGGCGTCTTCCATGCGCACTCGTAGTTCTTCGGGGGTAACAAAGATGGAGACGGAGTGCGGCAGATAGCTATACGCTTCACGCTGGCCGCTGATGAGGCGCCCCATGAACGGCACGACGCGGCCAAAATACCACGCAAAAAAATTGCGGAAGTACGGCGAGCGCGGCCGGGTGATTTCCAAACAAGCGACTTTACCACCTGTTTTGGTCACGCGCGTCATCTCGCGCAAAAAGTGATCGAGATTGCCAACGTTGCGCAGCGAAAATCCCGTGACCACTGCGTCGAAGGTGTTGTCGGCGAAGGGCAGACGCAAACCATCCGCGGCTGCAAGCAGAATCGTTCGGCCATTGTTCTTCGCCGCTTGTTGAATTTTAGACTGCGCATAAACCAGCATCTCGCGGCTGAAATCCGCGGCAATTACTTGCGCCGCGCCCGCGGCATGTGCGGCGAGAGCAATATCCGCGGTGCCGGTCGCAATATCCAAAACGCGCGCGCCCGCGGTAATGCCCGCGCGCTGGATGAGCAGCTTGCGCCATGATTGGTCTCGCCCCATGGTCATGATGCGATTCATCAAATCATAACGTGGCGCGATACGATCGAACATCTCTTGCACAAATGCCGCTTTGTGCTCGGCGTTATCGAACTTGAAATTGGGATTGGGCATGTTGTCGAATGCTCTTCGAAGTCATGAGGTGGGTGAAAAGACGGTTCAAATGATCAAGAAAATTTCATAAGACAGACGACTGTACTGGACTCACGATTTTTTTGAGGAGCGAAGATAACTCGCCGTTGGAATGATTTCAACTCAAATCTTTAGCGTGATTCCTATTTTTGTGTAATAAGATGACCAAAATGCAAAGCTTTGGAATTACAACTTGACATTCTTCTCTGTGATGTTATCTTTGTCACCAGTTTGTCGGCACCTTCTCGCCTGCAAAATCTACATCGCCTTGGCTGTCATCTCTTCTTTGGACTAGGGATCGGTTCTCGCAATGCAACACACTCCTCGGCGCGAGCGCTGATCGAAAGTATATCCCAATTCAAAAATTGCGCGCGTAATTTTTTTTGTGGAGACGGAATCTTCATCGGTGAGGACTCATGATGAAAACTCGTTCCAAACTCGTTTTGCTCTTTCTGCTGCTGCCCGCCTCTATTCTTAACGAAGCCTTTTTCCGCCAATTGCTCCAATCGCGAAGCCCAACCGCTGTTTTGGAAAGCGCAATTGCGAAGCCAACAATGCTCGCAGTGAACCCTTTGGTCGAGCGCATCGTGTTGCAAGATTCCTTGTACACGAGCACAAAAGCAAGTCGTACTGGCGGGCGGTTTGTGAACGGCGGCGGTTGGCAGGTGACTGCTTCGGCCGATATGCTGGTGTATGATCTGGGCACTTACATCGAAAACGGCTCATTGGAATTTATGCTGCGGAACTTTCGTCCGAGCCAGCAGAACGCGTTACAGCGCCATCATTTCATCAGCATGTACCGCAATCCGTGGGGCAATCATCATCCCGCGGAGAATTTGGAGACCGTTTGGAATCTGCATGCGGGTTCATATTACAACCCCGGTGTGAAATTGTTGTCGTGGACGTTTGACGAGAACGAACAAAACACGATCAATAAAAATGATTGGAATCTCGGGCAGACGTATCAAATCAAAATCGTGTGGAACGGCAGGCAAGTGAGCTATTTTCGCGACGGCGAGCTGCAAGCTTCACACACGCACTCCGCGGAGATGCAATTGCGCTACCTCTTCGTGGGCCGCGATTTCACTGTGAGTGGCGACCTGCTCACGAATTATCAAAACAATCAGT
>JABWAN010000081.1 GCA_013361015.1 Candidatus Zhuqueibacterota bacterium
TGAAATTCACAATCACACGGTCTCCGCTTTCTGGGAGAAAATTCTCGACACCCAAGCCATCTCGATCACTGCCGAGGTTTTGTACTGAAGCCATTTAGGCGCTGAAAAAAGCGTTGTGCTTTCGTTCTAGTGGTGCTATATTTTCATTGAACGAGGAGGGTGCGGTGCAAAAAGAATACGTTCGTGATCACTATGGATATGAAATCTATATCACTGAGGAACGTTGGGAGCACATTCAACAAGAGCATCCGGACATGGTTGGCTATTACCAGCATTTACTCGAGACGCTCCGACAGGGCAAACGAACGCAAGATGATTTAGAGCCGAGCAAATATTTTTATGCAAAAGCTTTCCAAGATTTGGTCGACTACAACAGCCACATCGTCGTTGTAGTGAAATTTGCTCGAGTCAAGGATGGGCTTGGGCAAGAAGTCCCCAACAACTTTGTTCTAACCGCGTATCAGAACTTTTTTTGATGGTGAGCGCCATGTGCACGGATCGAATTACTCTTTCTTATCAACGCGAAGACGATATTTTGTACGTCACGTTCGGCCAGGAGGGGCGAAAAGGCACGGGGATCAACCTGCACAACAATATTTTGTTGCGCCTCGACAGTAATTCTGCCGAGCCGCTGGGATTGACTTTTATTGACTACTCCAAACTCAAGAATCTGTCCAACCTTCCGTTGCGCGACCTCTCTACTCTGCCAAAAGAGTTGGAACAAATGGTCCGGCAACTTTTGCTCTCCGAACCGGTCAATCGTTTCATCGATACCGACTCGGCCACTTTCGGCTATTTCTCCGTGATCAATCCTTCTATGGAAAAAGTCATTGCCGCTTGATTTCTGCGATGGGCGAGAAGTTACCTTCCACAAATAAACAACTCCCGCGTCATTGATGCTGCCCCACCTCGCAGCATGAAGCTTGCATGGCAATCAAGCTTTTACCCCCTTGCTTCGCGATATTGTTTTACCAAAGCGACCGCATCACTTTCTTTCAAGTCGATTATTCCGGCTCGTCTACGCTGATTCGGAAAATTGAGGCTTTCTTTGCGGACGTGTCCGGTCGGTAACGCCCATCAACAGATACTCGACGTTGATGTCCTCGTCGATTTCATCCCAATGCAAACCCGTGCCGCCGCCGCTGATTTCGTAGGCTTCGCGCTGCTCGGGCGTGGCATCCAACAGACGAGGAAAATAAGCGAGCGGCACACCGAGTTTTCTGCCGTCGGCAAGCTCGATCCACATGGCGTCGGAATCAAAAGTGATCCTGCGCGCCAGCGCTTTATTTAGGAAAAAATTCATTTCTTACGTTCGCCCAAAAGAAAAAACGACAACCTTTGTGTCTGAAGATGACCGGCATAATTTGGAATTTTCAACTGGCGCAACGATACGAATAAAGCCCGCATTTTTCAAACTGAAACTCAGCTTCGAATGTCATGTGCCCGGCTATATCAATTTCTTGTTGTCGTATTGAGAGAAGAGAAAATTAGCGCGCAAATTTCCTGAAAATCAAGTTGTGGATTTATACAGAGGTTTTAAATTGCCGCGCCCCAGAATCATGATTATTCGGTCATAGATTTTTTCGGATAAATTCCTAGGCGAACTATCATACAATCTTTCATTGTCTAGTCGAACAGTAGTTTGCACAATCTCATCATCCGTCCAAAAGATCGTATTTTCTTGCATAACATCAAAATGTAGACGATTGATACTCATGTTCTCTTTTTTACAAGTATGAATCACCTGTAATCCCAGACCTTTTGCAAACCCAGCTTCGTAGTAAACGCCTCCGCGCGTTCCTTTTTTGGTTTTCGCATTTTCTGGCTCATCAGTTCCTGAGAACTTGACTCTTTCTTCTGGGGCAACAGTAAAATCAGCGACTACAAATTTTGATTCACGGATACGGGCTAGTACAAAATCCATAATATTACCAGTGAATTCACGCTCATCTGCAATAATGGGCGAATAGCCCGCGTTACTAATTCCTGCTTTCACAGCTTCACGATATTTTTCTGTTTTTTTATCAAACCACATTGCCACGAATGCATGATTTGAATCATATCTAGTTTTGCGCAATTCAGTAGCACGACGCCAACCTTCCAACCCTAATCGATAGTATCCACCTGCTTTCTCTAAATACCCAAGTTCAATCGCCTTATTGATCAAAAAAATGAATTCACGATCACTTTTTGCATAAGCCACTGGGTAATCCATCACGGGCAATTCAATCGGTGTGTCTGCCATTTTTGATTTCTTGGAGACATAAAGAATCAAGTTGTCAATTACTGCCAATGGACTATCGGGCAAAGCGATGCTATCAATAAGTTCCTTCAAGTTCGATCTGACAAGGGTCAAAGGATTCTCACGTTCCGATGCCGCACGGGTGACCCATGAGAGAAGGTACGGTTGGTCGGGCGCAACATGTCGTATTTCAGTTGCTGCTTCCAGGCTAATTTCGTAACGACCGCATATTCGACAGGATATGCACCAATTGTCTCGATGTTGCGATGAACTTGTAAATTCGGCAAAATTTTGACATATAAAACATTTTCGTTCTTCCATAGATGATCCTTAATAAAAATAGCTTGCAGTCCGTCGATCTAGGCTTCTTACTTATACTGCCTGCGAAAAGGACGGAAAAATGCTGATAAAGCAACGCACTTATGTCCTTATAAGATGCGATAAGTTTCTGAACTTCGCAAAACCTAATTCATTGGCGGCCAGCACATCACAAATAACTCACCCACCACTCCCTCCTCTTCCCCTTCACCTCCGCAAACCATCGGCACGGAAAATACAGCACCACAATCGTTACCGCCCACACGAGGTAAAGCGTCGCGAGGCTCCATGTGTAGCCTTCGGGCGGCGGGGGATTGCCCATGGGATGATTCATGAACAGCCACGCGCTTACTTCGCCCAAACGAATTTGCGACACAATCAACGCGAGCACGTGAATCAACGGAATGTGCAGCAGGTAATAAAAAAACGGCACGCGCCCGAAGACCGTTATCCAACTCGCCACTGCGCCGCGCGCGTTTTCCAGCAACGGAATGAGCGCAATGCACGGCCCGAGCGTCATCAACAAAAAGAGCAACGAAGCCGGATACTTGCTCGTGTTTAGAAACGCGAAGAGCGCAGGCATTTGCGGCGCGCCATTCTGCCCTTGCGGCGCAACACTCCACGGCCGCGGATCGCCATAAAGATTGAAACCGCGCAGCACAAAGAACAACGCCATCGCACCAAGCCCAATCGCAAGGCACATGCGCTTCCGCTGCGTAGCATCGAGCGTCAAAATTTTTCCGAACGCATAACCCGCAGCCATCACGCCGAGCCATGGAATAATCGAATAGAGCACAATCAAACTCGGGCCGCTCTCGCCGAACTGAATCGGGCCCGCGAAAAATCCCACGTACAAAATTTTCCCCAGCCCCGAGAAGCTGCTCTCATTCAACGCAGGAATGATCTCGCGCATGTACGGATCCATCAAATTGTGCCCCGCGATGATCACGACGCCGATCACACCAACAACATGAAGCGGCAGCTTCACCAAACCCGCCATCAAAATCATGCACCAACCAATGCACCAAATCACGCCCGCCATCTCGTATTGCATGAAATCAAAATTGAACGTCCACGCCACGCGGAAGAACGTGAGTTCGAGCAACACCAGCCACGCGCCGCGCGTCACCAGAAACCGCGAAAGGTCTTCGTGCTTGCGGCCGTAAAAGAACGCGCTCGTTCCTGCCAAAAACACGAATGCTGGCGCGCAAAAATGCGTCACCCAGCGCGTGAAAAAAATTCCCGCGCTCGGCCCGCCCGCAGGCACGCCGGAAAATACGCGCACGTGATCAATGGCCATCAAAATCATCACCGCGCCGCGAATCAAGTCAATCGCCGCGATGCGTGAAGTTGAAGCGGAGGTGCTCATGACTGCTCCCGATATCGAAGTTCTTTTTGTTAGGTCGCTGCTTCACCGAGGTGTCTTCTTTGCTTGTTTACCTTGGCGATCCTTTCAAGCGGGCTGACTTAAAGCGCTTCGCAGATTTCAAAAAGCAAAAGCATTTTCGCAAATGGATGCAATGAATCGTGCCAGCTTTGCTCGCGTCACTCGAATGATTCAATTGCAGAGAGCCTTCAGCCCGACTCATGATTCGTGCTGATAAAATTGCAGACACACGCCCGAGGGCACGATCATATGAAACTCGCGCCGGCCCCAACTCTTCATTTCGAGCGGGCCTACTTGGGCAGGAATAGATTTGTATTCCGCATAGAGTGCGTCGAGGTTGTCAACGCCGATGCTGAAGCTGGCATTCTCCGCCCAGTTGCGCTCGTCGTTCTCGACAAGGTTGAGCTGAATGCCGCGCTGAATGCCTGCCATGCTGCCGTGCTGCCACACGATCTCGAAGCCCATGTGCTTCGTAAAAAACTCCAGCGCCTCGGCCAATCGTGTGCCCGCGGGAAGCAGCGGTGTGAGGGAACGAAATATTGTTTTGGACATAATTTTCAAATTCTTTCTTCTGTGTATTCCGTTCCTTCCGGCGCGTTGGTCTCGCTCTCGAACTCGAGTCGATAGCCGTCCGGATCGTACAGTGTTGTGACCCACAGGTTATTTCCCACAAACGGTTTCGAAGCTTGCATGCCGCGGCCGCGAAACTCGCGATAGAGTGCGAGCGCATCGGCGCAGAGGAAACAAATGGAGACACCCACGCCAAGTTTTTCCATGGGCACGTTGGCGTGAGGTCCGTCTTTCCAAAATTCTTGCAGCATTATTGCAGCGTCACCGCGCTCAAGCCGGCACCAGCGTAGCTTGCCTTCGGGTGTCCATTGGTTGGTCATCTTGAAACCGAGGCCATCGACGTAGTAGCGCACCGACGCTTCGATATTCATCACGTTGAAAAACGGCACAGCTTGCTTGAGGTTTGTTTCGTTCGTCATGATTCGTTTCCCAAAAATATACTGAGAATGAACGGCTCACTTCCCCGCATCCAAATGCCAACCGGAATAGGCATTGATCGCAATCGTCTCCGGCGGAAGCACGGCTTCGAGATGCTTGCGATCATTGGTGAAATACGCGCGCCATACTTTCTCGCGCTCAACCAGCAATTGCGTTCGCTCGTTCGGAGAGAGCGTGCGCAATTGTTGAGGCTGCTCGATTGGTTCGGATGAAATGGCGACGGTCAGCACCGTGAAGCCACAGAAGAGCGCAGTAAAGAGTGAATTGTTTGCTCGCATTAAGATTCTCCCAAAGATTTGAGTAAGGATGCTGCAACAACTCGGTTTTGGCTAGAGCGAAAGTAGGAAGTGGCGAAAGAAAAAACTTATGGAATCTTGCTTTTTGTTGCGACCCGGCGTGCCTTCAAAACCTGACCGGTTTTTTGCGATACTTCGACGGGCTTTTGCCAAACTGCTTGGTGAAGCTCAGAATAAAATGTTCGAAGCTATTGAAGCCGCAATCAAAGCAGATTTGCGTAACCGGGAGGGAGGTGTGCGTGAGCAAGAGCGCGGCGTGTTGCAACCGGACTGCGCGCAAGAACCGATACGGACTGTGTGCGGTGAATTGCTTGAAGAGCCTGCTGAAATGAAAGACGCTGACATGGCTATGGCGCGCGATTTCAGACAAGCACAACTCGCGCTGAAAGTTTGAAACAATGAAATGCTTCGCAAGATCCAGCGCTTCGCGTTGGTGCTCGGCGAGTTTATTTGCCGAAGCCGTGTGGCGCTGCGGCTGCGTGTGTGCGCCCGTCTCATGCAGCAAAGCTATCAGCAATTGCTCGACGCGCAAGCGCGAGCCTGCAAACGGTTTTTGCGCCGCGGCCAGCAGCGCCGCGTGCAAATATTCGAGATTGGCAGTGGCAGGCAAAATTGCGGCAGGGGAGAGGCCTGAAAAGAAAAAGCTCTTGCCGCAAAGCTCGGCGTGCTCTTGCGCTTCGCGCAGCAACTCGTCTTCTAACTCGAAGAGGGTACACTCATCTTTGATGCGGCTATGGTGGGAGACCGTGTACTCACAACCGGCCTTCTCCAACAGCACGACGCCGCTATTCACTTCATAATTGCGCCGCCCGGAGCGATAGCCGAAGCTGCCGCGCCGCGTGAAGCTGATCATCGGTTTTGCGGTGTGTTCGGTGACGGGGCGACCATCGCATTCGCAATGGCACTTGAAGTCGAGCACGCGCACGAGCGGAGAGTGATGCAGTTGGGTGATGGACGCTTGCATGGATTCTGCCCGGAGGGTTCAGACAATAAACGCGAAAACGGCTTTCGAAACTGCTCTCGGCGACTCTACCTGCGGATAATGCCCAATTCCTTGCAGTCTCACCACATTGGCATTCGGCACCAACGCTTCATAGCGTTTGACCATGTGCTCGCCGGAAATGGGATCGGCAGTGCCGTCGATGAGACGCAGCGGCACGTGCGTTTGTTGCATGGCGCCGACCCAACGGCTGCGATGTTTTTTGCGCTCCGGCATGTAGTGCAGTAGTTTGTGCGAGAGTCGCTTGCCGGCGTTGTAGTTGATCAAAAACCAAAACTCTTCCAGCTCGGCTGCGCTTGGTTTGGTGTGTGGGCCAAAGACGGCGCTAAAACTTTTGGAAAAACTTTTTTGTGACAGCAAGCGGCTCAGCATCGGCCCCAGCGGACTTAACAGCATTTTTTGAATGAGGCGCGGGTGATGCGTTTCCGGGAAGAGGCCGCCGTTCAGAAAACAAAGAGATTTGATTTGAAACTCCTTGCTAGCCGGAGCGCGTGCCTCTTCGTATTGTGCTAGCAACTCTTGCGCAACGGTGTCGCCGTAATCGTGGGCGAGAATATGAAAGGTGGTGATTCCCAATGCGCGCAGCAATTGTTTGAGTAAAGCAGCTTGCGCGAGAATGCTGTATTCGTGCTGTTTCGGTTTATCTGAAAAGCCGAAGCCGAGCATGTCCGGCGCGACCACGCGAAATCGCTTTGTCAAGTCCGGCCAAAGCAGATGCCAATCCCAAGAAGCCGTCGGAAAGCCGTGAATGCAAAGCAAAACTTCGCCCCGGCCTTCGTCTTGGTAGAAGATTTGAAAACCATCGGAGATGAAAATTTTGCCGCTGGATCGCCAGCGCGAAAGAGTTAGTGCCTCAGTGTTGCTCATGCGCGCGTTTTGGTGACTCGTTAAAAGCTGATTTGTACTATCGGTAAAGAACGTAGCAGGGTCATTTTTAAATGGCCCCGAGGTGCATTGCAGAATGCTAGGGTTATTTTTTTGTTCTGTCGCTGCTTCACCGCGGTGCGTTCTTCGCTTGTTTACCGAGGTGGCCTCTGCGCGCGAGGTGACTTGAAGCCGAGAGCTTGAGCGCCTCAGCTTGAACATGTCCTGCAGAAACCTTTTGGGCGCTCGGCACAAACTTTTTTACACAAGAGGGCCACCGCGAGAATGCTGTAGCACAAGCGGCACGCTTGCAAACCGTCCAATGCGGACAAGAGGTCTGCGCTAGGTTTTCATCAAGCCAGAACGCAGGCTTTTGCTTTTTGAAGTCCGCGAAGCGCTTTAAGTCACCTCGGTGCACTAGTTCCCTCGGTAAACAAACGGAGATGATACTCAAGAACGAGCAGCGACAAACCAAAAAAGAAAGCGTGGTGCGTATTGCCTCGCAAGCCGGGCGGCGACCACAGATAACTTAGGCATCACTTTCTGTCGTGGTGTCTTTGGTCATTCCTCCTTGTTGAAAGCCTGCGTTCTGAAAACGCAACTACGAGCGCAACAACTTTTGTCGCAATTCATGGGCGTGTTGAAATGTTGCGTCCAACTCTTCGCGCTCTAAATCCTGTGCGAGCTGTTGCAGCGTGAGTATGAATTCCTGCAAGGCGTGGCGCACGTTGGCATGATTGGTGTGTAGAATATCCCGCCAAATGGCGAAGGGACTCGCTGCAATGCGAGTCATGTCGCGAAAACCGCCGGCCGCCATCTGTACGCGCGGCTCGCTGGTAACGCCCGGCCGTGCGATGAAGTTCGTCAGCGCCAGCGCCAACAAGAGCGGCATGTGACTGATCTCAGCCGCGATGCGATCGTGCTCCTCCGCCTCGAGCAGCATCGTGTGTGCGCCCAAAGTCCGCAACAGGTCTTGTAATGCCGTCAATGGCGCCGCGGGAAAATTCGGCGAGGGCGTGAGCACATACGCGGAGTTTTCAAAGAGACGATCGGTAGCGTTTTCCCACCCGCCCTTTTCGCGGCCCGCCATGGGATGGCCGCCAATAAAGAAGCGCTCTCCGGCAAAACAATTTTGCGCCAGCTCGGCCACGACACGTTTCGTACTGCCCACGTCGGTAACCACCGCGCCGTGTGGAACCATGTTCGCAACGGTTGGAAGCGTCTGCAAAATGATGCTGATGGGCGTGGCGAGAAATACCAGATCGGCTTTGCGTACTGCGATTGCCAACTGCGCCGGCGTGTGGGCTTCATCAAGAAATGTGCGCGCGCGTTCCAGCACTTCGGGATAATCGACGCCGATGAGCGTGCGTTCCGGCATGATGCGACGTATGCTCTGCACCAATGAACCGCCGAGCAAGCCCAATCCCACAACGGCAATGCGTTGAAAGCGCTCGTGACTCACAATTTTCTCCCGATCACTTGCGCGATCATGCGCAGCTCGTCCATCAAAGCAGAGAACTGCGTGGGGAAGAGTGATTGTGCGCCGTCGGAGAGCGCATTGTCCGGGTCATGATGCACTTCGATGATCAGGCCATCTGCGCCGGCGGCGACGGCTGCGCGCGCCATGGGCGCAACTTTGTCGCGCCGGCCCGTGCCGTGGCTGGGATCTGCGATGATCGGTAAGTGACTCAGTTTGTGCACGACCGGAATCGCAGAGATGTCGAGCGTGTTGCGCGTGGCGTTTTCAAAGGTGCGGATGCCGCGCTCGCAAAGGATCACTTGATAGTTGCCGCCCGCCATGAGGTATTCCGCGGCCATGAGCAGTTCTTCAATCGTGGCGGCCAGTCCGCGTTTGAGCAACACCGGCTTGCGGCATTTCCCCAGCTCGCGCAGCAAATTGAAGTTCTGCATGTTGCGTGCGCCCACCTGCAAAATGTCGACGTATTCTAAGAGCAGCGGAAGCTGTGCAACTTCCATGACCTCGGAAACCGTGAGCATGCCTTCACGTTTGGCAACGGTTTGCAAAATTTTCAACGCGGGCTCGCCCAAGCCTTGAAAAGAATACGGCGAAGTGCGCGGCTTGAATGCGCCTGCGCGCAAAATTTGGGCGCCGGCTTTTTTTACGGCCGCGGCGATGATCTCCATCTGTTCCTGCGTTTCGACCGAGCACGGCCCGGCCATCACGGCGACGGTTTCGCCGCCGAGGACAACGTCACCAATTTTGACGACGGTGTTTTCAGGATGGAAAGCGCGGCTGGCAAGTTTGTATGGTGTCGTGACGCGCAACACCTCGTGCACGCCGTCGAGCAATTCGAAATTGCGTGTGTCAATGTTTCTGTGATCTCCAATTCCGCCGAGCAGAGTCTGATTCACGCCGGTGGAGCGATGCACATCGAAATTCATCTCGACTAATTTTGCGATCACTTTCTGAATTTGTTCTTCGGTGGCGGTTTCATTCATGACGACGACCATGAAACTGGGACTCCTTTTTCGTGCAAGGTGTAAAGGGTAACGTGGGCAGATTACGGCTCACGGTTCACGGCCTCATTCGCTTCTTTCTCCAAGCGGCGCGATTCATCGATGATGCGCTCGAAGAGACGGCGCACTGCGGCATTGCTAAGCGGGCCTTGATTGGTGCGCTCGACGTTGTCGTAGATCCACCTTTCCCGTTCCGGCATGTAGATGGGCAGATTCGCCGCAAGTTTGATGCGGCCGATTTCGAGCACATAGCGGGCGCGCTCATTGAGCAGGGACAGAATCTGCGCATCAACGGCATCGATGCGTTCGCGCAGCATGGTGCCGTCGGCGGCGGCCGTGGCCAGGCCGACCAGGCAGGCGGCGAAGGTGACGCTGAGGAAGGGCGGGCGCGTCGCCGCGAAATAGCGCAGGAAGGGGTTGGGGAAGGCGGCGAGCGTCGGTTCCATCGGCGGCGGCATCATTGGGCTCCCAGAAGCTGTTTCGCGGCGGCCTCGATCTCTTCGTGGTTCATGGCGCCCAGTTTACTGCCGATGACATTGCCCTTGCGGTCGATGACGAGAGTGAACGGCACCACGGCCTTGGGGTTGCCGCTGGCCTGCATCAGGGCGATGCCGCCTTCCTTGGCGAGCAGTCCCGTGTAGCGCATCTCGTAGGCCCTGGCAAAGTCGCGCACGGCCTCGACCTTGTCGTCGAGGGCGATGCCGACGACGACCAGGCCGCGCTTCGCATGCTTGTCGTGCGCGGCGGAAAGCTCCGGGATCTCCGCCCGGCAGGGGCCGCACCAGCGCGCCCAGAAGTTCACGATCAGCGGCCTGCCCTTCAGCTGCGCCATGGCGAAAGGCTTGTCCTCGGCATCGTGCAGCGTGGCGGCGAACAGCGCCGCGGACGAAGGCTGGGCCGGCGCCTGCGCCCAGGCAACCGGCGCGAGCATCAGGCTGGACAGCAGGGAGAGGAGGACGCGGGCCATCAGGGCAGGTCGCCGCGACGGAAGAACAGGTAGCCGGCGAAGGCAGCGAGCGCGCCGACCGCGATCGGATACAGCACGGCGAAGAACTGGTAGCCGGTCGCGCCGAAATTGTCGAGGATGACGAAGGCCGAGGGCCCCAGCACGATCAGCTGCGGGTCGAACAGCGCCAGCGCGGCGGTGCGGAACACCTGCAGCGGATTGGCCAGCGCGATGCCCACCGCCACCTCGGGACGCACATGCTCCTGGATCATGACGCCGAGCAGGATCAGGTCGAGGAACAGCAGCAGCGTCAGCCAGACCATGAAGGCCATGCCCTGGGCGACGTCGGTGCTGCGCGCCAGCGCCGAGATGAGCATGCCGATGCCGAGGAAGCACCAGCCCATCGCGGCGAGCAGCGCCGTGTAGTAGGCGAACATGCCCCACGGCACCTCGATGCCGCGCACCAGCGCCCACAGCACCGCGCCGGCCATGGCGGCGAACACCGGCAGGAAGATGACCAGGTAGCGGCCGACGATCTTGCCCCAGAACCAGGCGGCGAGCCCCACCGGCAGCGACAGCAGGTACTCGAAGACGCCGGCCTCGCGGTCGCCGGCCACCGAGCGCACCGTGGTGATCAGCACGAAGATCGGCAGGATCGCCATGGTCAGCTGGATGAAGGTGACGAGCAGGCGCGACAGGCCGATGAAGCCGAGCACGCGCGACTCG
>JABWAN010000082.1 GCA_013361015.1 Candidatus Zhuqueibacterota bacterium
AGCACATCGACTTTGAATTTCTTGTCAAGCTTTTTGCCTTTATAAAAAATCGGCAAGTCGATCTGGTTTCGCGCTCGAATGTTGTGATGAGGAAGCTCCTCCATCAAACACGCTTCGTAAACCGATTCCAAAAGGCCTGGGCCAAGCTCTTTGTGCACCTCGATGCACGCGGCAATGACTCGGCCGGTCAATTCATTTCTCTCTGCAGGTGTCATGGTTGTCCTCCCTTCTTCTCAGTGCTTCTCTGCGTAACTCTGTGTCTCTGTGTTGCTCTTTACCGAATAATAAAACCCCAAACTCTTTTTGATCTCTTCCGGCAACTCCGGCAGTTTCGAGCGCGGAATGAGGAAGGTGGAAAGATCGAACAGATCGGCGAAGATTTTGTATTTCTCCACGGTCGCGCGCAAGTAATGATAGCCGGTGGAGCCGCCGGTGCCGATCTTGTTGCCGATCATGCGGTGCACCATCAACGCATGCCGATAGCGCCACGAGGTAAAAAGCTCGTCCATGTCTACCAGCACCGTGAGCAAGCGAAACGGTTGGTGCAGAATCGGCTCGTCGCGATAGAGATGAATCAACAGCGCTGCCTGCGTGGCTTGATAAGACAAGCGCCGGCGGCCTTTGGCGATCAAATCCTTGTGCTTGTGCTCGTCGAAGAGCGCCGCAAAGCTTTCTTCGTTTTTGCTCAATTCCTGCAACTGCTTGTGCTTTTCTTCTTCCGTGGAAAACGTGTTGTTCAAAATAATCGCGCGATCGTTTTGCAGCATGCGCTCGACGGTTGCACGATACGTCGGCCAGAACTGAAAGCCTTCGAGATCCAAAAACGGTGTGCGCTCGAGCCAACGTTGCACATGCTGAAACAGTGAGGCGCGGTGCTCGGATTCGCGCAAAACGGCTTGATGCTCCGGCGAAACATATACGTAGTAGGCCTCCTTATTGAAGAGCAGCCGCTGTTCGGATTCCATGCCCAGCAAATTTTCAATCAACCGGAATTGAATGCTTTGAAACCCGGAGGCGGGCAAAAGATATTCGCGAAACTCGAGGAAATCGAGCGGCGTCATGGTTTCGAGCACGCGCAGTTGGTCGATCAGCAGCTTTTGAATCTCGGTGATGCGGTTAAGGCGCGCGACCGCCACGCCGATGTTCTTCTCGTCGACATAGTCGTGCGCGAACAAATGTATGATCGAGCTTAGCTCGTGGATAATCTGCTTGAACCAGAGCTCATACACTTGGTGCACGATGATGAACAACGTCTCATCGTGCGCCGGCTTGCCATACTCCGCGCTCTTGGGCGTCTGACTGGCGAGCAAGCGGTCAAGTTGGAGATAATCGGAGTAATAAACTGGCGGGTAAGGTTTGCTCATGATAATCGCTTCGCGCTGGGTTTTATGGGCAATGGTGCAAAAGAATTTCGGCAGTGAAATAATCCATTCGCACGGTCAAAGTCAAGCCGGAATTCACCGGACCTCATCAAACTGCTGTCCGCGTGCATCCTGCCTGCGGCTCAAAGGCGGCATGCAATGAATCAAAAGCTCTCGAATTTGTGATCGCGGGTTACAAGCCAGTTTTTTGAATACGTGCGAGAATTTTGTTTTCTGCTCGTCGCATGCGTCGCTTGTCTTGGGGGGAAAGATCGTTGTAACCGAGCAAGTGCAGAATGCCGTGGGCGGCCAGGCGCTGCACTTCCTGCTGCGGCGTCACTTCGAACTTGGCTGCGTAGCGCGCTGCGACTTCGGGACAAATGTACAGCGATCCCAATTGGATTTGCTCCGGCGACATGCCGAGATCAAAGGTAATAATATCGGTGGAAGAAGGATCGCCCAAGTAGTCGCGATGAAGCTGCTGTATCGTAGACTCGTCTACGAGGTGGATTTCGACTTCTGCCGGAGCTCCTCCGCGCTCCTGCCAGAGGCTTTGCAATACTGCAACGAGACGATCACTTTTCCCAAGCAACTTCCGGGCTTGCACCGTGCGAGGCAGTTTGAGGCGCAGCGTGTTTGGCGCTATGGTTTCCTCATTTGAACCGGAGTGTTTTTCATTTGAGCTGAAATGCCGCCTAGGCATGTGCCGTGGCTTCTTTGTCGATATCAGAGTCATCCTCCTCGTTCGGGTTCTGCTGCATTGCGCTGCGTTTTTCCCGCAGGAAGGGATTCTTCGCATCGCCGGCATACTGAATCCGGCCGTGATAAATGCCGTTCAATGTGCGCTCGAAGCTTTCTTTGATCTTGTTTAAATCACGCAGCGTGAGCGGGCATTCATCCAATTCGCCGGTGGTGAAACGCTCAGCAACGATGCCGCTTACAATGTGGCGAATGCGGCTCACCGAAGGCTCGCGATAGGCGCGCACGGTCGCTTCCACGGCATCTGCGAGCATAACGATGCCGGTTTCTTTGGTTTGCGGCTTCGGGCCGGGATAGCGAAACGTCGATTCGTGCAGTTCGGCGTCTTCGCTCAATTCCTGTGCTTTCTTGTAAAAAAATGCGACGAGATTGGTGCCATGGTGCTGCGTGATAAAATCACGCAAGTCTTTCGGAATGCCGTTGCTTTCCGCGATTTCTATGCCGCGCTTCACGTGATTGATGATGACGAGGCAACTCATGCTCGGCGCGAGTTTTTCATGGGGGTTCTTCCCGCCTTTTTGATTTTCGACGAAGTACTCGGGCTTCTCGATCTTGCCAATGTCATGATAGTATGAGCCGACGCGCGCCAGCAAAGAATTCGCGCCGATGGCCTCCGCCGCCGCCTCCGAGAGTGTACCCACTAAAATGCTATGATAATACGTCCCGGGCGCACGCAATGCCAGTTCGTGCAACAAAGGCCGGTTCAAATCGGAAAGTTCCAAGAGCGTGGCATCGGTGGTGACGTCGAACAGGTATTCCAGAATGACCATCACGCCATAGGTGAGAATCGGGCAGAAGAGAGCATTAAGCATGCTGTACAGCAAATTATCGAGCAAGCGTGCAACCGGAGAGAAGAGCAAAAAAGCGATCGTGGTCACGATCGTGAAATAGGCCGCGCCAAGAAACAATATCGCCTTAATGAGCCACGCGCGCGAACGCAGTTTGCGCACGGCGAGAATGCCGGCCAAGCCTACCATAAAACATGTAAAGGTGGTCACGAATTCGTTGCCCCGCAGGCTTCCCAATATAAGGCTCAACGACACCGTGCCGACGAATCCGACCTGCGCATCAAAAAAAATCGTCAACAACATTGGCGCCAGCGCCACCGGAATGAGATATTCCGAGACTTCAAAGCGCTTGACCAGAAACGACAGAAACAGCACGAGCGCAAGAATGAGTGCGATCAAAACGAGCTTATTCAAATCTGCATAAAGCTCTTCCCGCCAAATGATAAGATATGCTGCAAGCACGCCGAGCGCCACTGCGATGATCAAAAATCTTCCGAGAACCGGCAGCAACCAACGCCAGGTGCCTTCCGACATTTGTCGCTTCGCGACCTCGCTCTCCAAAGATTTCAGTTTCTGCAGGTGCTCCTTGGTGATCTTTTCGTGGCTTTCAATAATTTTTTCGTGCTGCAAAACCGTGCCGCGTGCAAGCGGAACACGCCCCACAGCCTCGGCAATGCGCGCCTCGGTCTCGCGTTGGGCAAAAAGCAGATTGGGGCCAAGGAAGGTCGTGAGAATTTGATAACCGAGAGTCACCGCGGGATCTTTGATATTCTCAATCTCGCGCAGCTTCTGCAGGATCGCGTTGTTCAGCGAGACGGTGGTATTGACGTTTTCCAATTCTTCCACCATCTCGTTTGCGCCCGTGCGTATTGACACTTTGCTGGTATGTTCCGGCAATGCCGTGCGCTCGACGTTGAGAATGCCGATCGAATAGAGATCGCGCGCAACGCGGGCGAGCTGCTGAAGGAATTCCTTGTAACTGAGGTGGTTGCGTTTCATGCTCTGCAACAAAACTGCGGCGCCGGTGTTGGCGAGCGTCGTGCTGTGGCGGGAAAAGACTTCCTGCAATTTTCGCGTCTTAATCGAATCGGGCGAGATTGAGTCGAGGATGTATTCAATCTCGGTAAGAAAGTCTTGCAGGCGGGAAAATTGTGACGTGGTCAGGCTATCGTTGCGTACAAAGACCGGGTAGATGTTCGCGCGGGCAAGTTGCTTGTCGCGGGTGTATTCCTCTGCGGTTTTATTGACCGAGAAAGTAAAGGGAGCGATGATTTGATCGCCGAGATAAATGTCGCCTTCACGCAAATCTGCAAACTGCGTCGCTTGTCCGTGCGGAAAAAACGTGGCCGTCAGCGCGATGAAAAGCACGCCGATCAAGAGTTGCCAGCGATGCTCTTGCCAACGCACTTCGTGTAAGTTCAAATGTAAAAATGAACGAACGCCAGCGGTCAATCTAGGGGGCAATTTGCTCACAGCTTCTAGTCGGGATTTTACCGTTGGTGCAGATCATAAGCCTTGATGATATCACGCACCAGCTTGTGGCGCACCACGTCTTTGTCATCCAAATAAACGAACGCAATGCCTTCAATACCGGAGAGAATCTCTCGAATCTGAATCAGGCCAGATTCCTGCTTGCTGGGCAAATCCACCTGCGTGATATCGCCCGTGATAATCGCTTTGGAATTGATGCCGAGGCGCGTCAGAAACATTTTCATTTGCGAAGGCGAAGTGTTCTGCGCTTCATCTAAAATCACAAAGGCGTTGTTCAGCGTGCGGCCGCGCATGTAAGCCAGCGGCACGATTTCGATGATCATCGTTTCCAGATAGCGCCGCAGTTTGTCCGCCGGAATCATGTCATTGAGGGCGTCATAAAGCGGGCGCAAATACGGATCGACTTTCTCCCTGAAATCGCCGGGAAGAAAACCCAGGCTCTCGCCCGCTTCCACCGCGGGCCGGGTGAGCACGATGCGCTCTACGAGGCGATCGCGCAAATGCGCCACGGCAATTGCCACCGCAAGATACGTTTTGCCCGTGCCCGCCGGCCCGATGGCGAACACAATGTCGTTCTTCTGGGTAGCTTGATAAAACCCCATCTGTCCTGCGCTTTTGGGCTTGATGGCGGCGCTCTTCGTATACACGATTGCGGGATGCCCGTTGGCCGGCTGTTTCAAAGCCAGATCCGGTGATTCGCCGCGCTTCACGATTTCGACCACTGTCGCAATGTCGGCGTGGCGCAATTCGCCGTTGCGGTTGAGCATGAGAATCAATTCGGTGAAGACGCGATCGATGAGCTTGAGTTCCTGCTCTTCTCCCAACAGAATGATCTCACTGCCGCGCGCGACGATACGAGCTTTGAAGTTTTTGGAAATCTCGTTGAGATAACGGTCCCCCTGACCAAGTAGGCGAAGCGTATCGACGCCTCGTAAACTGATGCGGTGCTCGTGTGCGGGTTGATCCAAGTTCGCAAAACCTCTTTAGAAACCGGCTAAAAACAAAAGCAGGCTAGGAGTTTCGCGATGCACTCGTAGCCTGCTTGTCGTGGAATTTCGTGAACACGCTATTTCGGAACGCGCAAAACCGTGTACGGATAAATTTTGTTCGGATCCTCGCCAACGATATCTTTGTTGGCTTCATAAATTTTCCGCCACTGCGCCGGATCGCCAAGCACGCTCGCGGCGCCGGAGATCTTCGCGAGGAAATCACCTTTGGCCACGAGGTATTCATTCGGGCCGTTTTCGCGATGAATCTTAAAAACCTGTTTGGGATAGATGAGATCCGGATCTTTGATCTGCTCCCGATTATAGGAGTAGATTCTCATCCACTGCATCGGATCTTTGTAGATATCTTCCTTGCCGGAAATCTTCCACAAATAATCGCCCTTTTCAACATTATACTCGGTGTACATGGCTTGGGGCATGCGGCCGCGCAACTGGGTGAGCTTGCCTTCGATCACGGCAATCAAATCTTGCATCTCGGTAAGCGCGGCGATTTTGCTGTTCTTCAGCTCGTCGAGGCGGGCTTGCAGCGCATCAATCTCGGCGCGGCGTTTGAACAATTCTTCCGGCGAAAGCGCCATGAGGCCATCCACTTCGCCTTCCAACGCCTTCAGTTGATTGCGATAGGCATCGACACCGGCTTTGTCGGTACCGACCAGTGCGTAGATCGCGTCCCATTCGGAAGCAACTTGCGCATCAAGATCGCCGAGTTCCTTCTTCAAAGCTTCGATCTCGGCATCCACTTTCGTGATCTCGGCTTTGGCCGCAGCCTCGCGCGCCTGCCAATCAGCGAGCTGCTTATTGTATTCCTCCATGCTCATTTTCTCTTGGGCGAACACCGGCCCCGCAAGGCTGAGCAGGAAAACACCAATCGTGAGGGTTAGCAAAATTTTTGCGAAACTTTTCATTATTTCCCTCCTCCTGTTAAGTGGTTGGGGAATGCGACAGTTCGTTCATGGTTTGGGTGGATTGATCACGCTCGGAGCTTGCGATCACTGTCCGAGACGTTTTGCGACTGCGGCTTTTTCGGCCTGAGCTTTTTGCAGCTCGGCTCTCTTTTGCTCGACCTGGCGTTTCAGATTGTCGCGCTCGCTTCGTTTTTGCGCCAACAAATCTTCCGCCGCCAACGCCGCTTTCTGCGCTTCGTCCAACGCACGCAATTGTTCCGCGTTGGGATGCTTCGAGCAAGCCGACAAAGCCATCATCGTCAGCATGCCCGCCACCATCAATTTGACCAGACCTGACTTCAGCGATTTTGCCATGAGCCTCATGCCTCCATGGTTAGTTTGAAACCGAGGTATTTGCTTGAACTCTTGCCGACGTTTGGTGCAAGATGAAGTGCCGAAGAGTCGTATCGTATGCTTGCAACAACCATCTCATACAAAAAATTTCGAGATCATAGTATCAAAAAATTGCTAGATTGTCAAGCGAAAATTCCCTCTCCCGGGCAAGCCGCAACGCAATAACTTCCTGTGGTGACAAGGGATTTGCAGCTTGACTTTCAAGGCTGTACGGCTATCTTAGCCTCGACGGCTCAATCAACCCTTGCGAGTATAAAACCTGCATAGCCTGTTCATGCGGGCTCCACTTCCAGTTCAAACAAGACATGGCCTCGCTTGTCTCCGTTATCATTCCCACTTTCAATCGCTCTGCGATGCTGGTCGAGGCGGTCGCCTCCGTGCTCTCACAATCCGAGCGGGATTTCGAATTGTTGATCATTGATGACGGCTCAACCGACGACACACGCACGCAGTGCGAAAACTTCGGCCAGGCGCTGCGCTATTTCCGCCAAGACCATCGCGGCGTATCGGCTGCGCGCAATTTCGGTGTGCAACGCGCACAAGGAAAATTGATTGCATTTTTGGACTCCGACGATCTCTGGCAAAAGCACAAGCTGCGCCTGCAGGTGAAATGGATGAACACGCACCCGGACATACTGCTTTGTCACACCAACGAAATCTGGATTCGTCGCGGCCGGCGCGTCAATCAAAAAAAGATTCATCAAAAAGCCGGCGGCTGGATCTATCCACTCTGCTTGCCGCGTTGCATAATAAGTCCATCCTCCGTGCTTATGCGTAAAGAACTCTTCGAGCAGGTGGGTCTTTTTGATGAAGCCTTGCCGATTTGCGAAGACTATGATCTCTGGCTGCGCATCGCTGCTCGCTTCGAAGTGGGCTTTATCGACGCGCCGCTCATCGTCAAACGTGGCGGGCATGCCGATCAACTTTCGCACAGCGACTGGGGCAGCGATCGGTATCGCGTGATTGCCTTGCAAAAAATGTTGAGAACCACGGCGCTTTCGCAAGATTGGCGCGCGCTAACGCAAGCCGTTCTGCGCGAAAAGTGTCGCATTCTCGCGGTAGGTTGCCGCAAGCACGGCAAGTTGGAAGAGGCAGACTACTTTCTCAGCCTGGGATCGCATTTTTGAAGCACGGAGAGCACCGCAGGTAGAGGCCTGAATTGCACGAAACGAAGCATTCATCTCCTGACGTTTAATTGCTCGCACAGCCGGCGCGGCAAGCTTAGGCAATTGCATCACATCGTGGATTTATCTCGTGCCGGCTACTCGAGCTTTCAGACATTTCTCCGAGGATTGTTGGCTCACGTGGGGAAACTAAGCACGAATCTCGTGCCATTGCCCACCTTGCTGGTGACCGCAATTGCGCCATTGTGCTCTTCGATGATGCGTTTAACAATTGCAAGCCCCAACCCCATACCGAATTTTTTGGTGGAAAAATACGGTTCGAAGATCCTGCGGAGATTTTCAGGTGCAATGCCGGAGCCGGTGTCTGCGACGACGATTTCAACACGATTCTCAATCACAAGCAGCTTGGTGGAGATCGTCACTTCAGCCGTGGCGGAAGATTGCAAAGCGTTTTGTATGAGATTGATGAACACGCGGCGCAGCGCCTCCCAATCGAACGCAAATATCGGCAGTTTAGCATCGAGTTCGAACTTGATCACTCGCGAAGCGTGCAACGCCGCGACTTCTTTGATCAATTCATTCAACTGCCCCGGCGCGAGGTGCAACTCCGGCATACGCGCGAAATCTGAAAATTCGCGCACCAGTTTTTGCAGTTTGCTGATTTCTTCTCGGATGATGGATCCGCACTTTTTGAGCATCGCGCGATAGTCGTCATTTGCGCCGCGATACTCGTCTTGCATTTGCTGCACCATGAGTTGAATTGGCGTGAGCGGGTTTTTAATTTCATGCGCAAGCACGCGCGCAATCTCACGCCACGCCGCCATCTTCTCCAATGCAATCACTTGCTCTTGCTGGCGCTGGAGATCACTCACCATCGCATTGAATGCCAACGCCATCTCACCAATCTCATCGTGTGAGCGCAGCGCAACGCGATATTGCCAGTCACCTTGCACCAAACGGCGCGTAGCCGCGGCGAGTTCTTCGAGCGGCTTGGTGATGCGGCGCGCGAAGTACCAACCCATCACCAAACTCAACAATAAGATCGGCGCATACACCACAAGAAAAGTGAATCCCAAGCTGCGCCGCAAGCGTCCGGCGACCAAATCAAGAAGATTGACGTACTGCGCTGCGTTTAACACTTGCGCAGTTTGCCGCCGCAAATCTTCCGTGAGTGTGCGCTGCCCGATCACCCACGCGCCGTTTGGCATTTGGTAAGCGAGGCGAATGACCAGAGAATCACTGCCGGCCTCGAGCAAACTGTCGCGCCGGGTAAACTGCGGCAGCGCGAGCGCTCGCGCCGCGTTTTTCATCTCCGCCGGCCACGCATGCAAAGCGTGCCGGGTCGAATCGAGCCACCACAATACGTCTGCGGAATCGGCGCGCTCAAATTGCGCGACTGTATTATTTTGAATGTGGCGCGCGGCGCGGCGCAACTCTGCGGCTAAAGCTTCGCGCTCTTGGGCATGCTGCTTCTGCACGACGAGCAGCGCGGCCTCAAGTCCGGCTTGTACTTCGTCATTCAAGCCGATCGCGAGCGTTTGTTCCAATAAATTTTGCGCAAAGAAGGCAATCACGAGACCGGGCAAAATCGTGAGAGCAAGCAGGAGGGCAATAAATTTCGAGCGCAGAGTTTTCACGGCGCTTTCGTCAAACGAAAAGTGGAGGAATTGGCCCAATCCGAGGCGCCGTGTGTCCGTTCTTCATCGCTGAGGAAAAAGGAAAGCAGACTGCTGAGATTGAGGCTGAAGCCCGAGCGCCCGGACTCCGACGCCGAGCCTTCGCTTTGCAGATCGTTCGAGGAGAGGCGCTGTAAAAGTTGACGGCCTTGTTCCGCGCTGATGGGAACAACCGTCACGCGCAAGCGCAAACGATATGACAGCGCGCTATCGAGATGATCGTGGCTCGTAATCGCCGCCATCTCGAAGCTGTTGAGGAGTTTTTCCATTTCCTCGAACGTACTTGCGAAACGATTGCTGTCGATGAGCGTGATACGATAACGCTGCGACCAAATATCGAACAGAACTTGCATTGGCTGAATGGCGTGCGCGACCTCGCGGCCCTCGGCCGTGGTCAAACGAAAATCACACCGAATGATGACGGGCAAGCCGCTGCGAATGGTACTAGTGATTTTGGGAGAGAATAAATTCTCCACCTGTACTTGCGCAAAGATGCCGCCGTTTTGGGGCTGCGCAATGAGAGTTTTTATTTGGGGCTGCTGTGCAAAGAGCGAAGACAATGACAGGAGAAATAAAATAATGATCAGAAAAAACCGCACACAATGGCGCAAAGCCGTAGACCATCCGCAAAGATACTTCCTTTGCGAACTTTTGCGGCTTTGCGTCTCGGCGTGAAAACTTTTGCTAGTGCGGCGCATGGCGGGTTAGAAAGTCTGTCCCAAAGCAATGTGAAAACGATAGTCGTCACGGTCAAGAGGATACGCGAAATCGCAGCGTAGCAATCCGATAATCGGTACTTTGAGGCGAAAGCCGAATCCGGCCGCGCTCGTGAAATCGTGCGCGCCTTTCGGGGCTTTGAGGCTGCCAATATCGAAGAACAGCGTCGCGCTCATCGAAGGCCGTTGCATGTTGCCGACAACGGGAAACCGCATCTCCGCCTGGCCGAGCAATAACTCCGTGCCCCAGCCGAGGGGCGTCAAACTGCGCTCCGCAAACCCGCGCAAGGAGTACGCGCCGCCGAGATAGAAGCGTTCATAAAACGGCGCCGCTTTTGAAACGCGCGCGGCTTTCGCATGCAAGGCGAGCGTGTTTCTGCCAACGGGCGCAAAGTAGCGGCCATCAAACACGAGACTCGTGAAATTCACCTCGCTGCCCAAAGCGGAATCGGCAACTTCGAACGCAAGCGCGCCCCACACGCCGCGCTGCGGAAAGAGCCGGTCGTTGCGCGTGTCCTTTTCCAATCTAAAAAAGACGCTGTTGATTTTCGTCTCAGCCAGTTGTGCGGCGAGCGGATTCTGCGTGAGTTGAAACGAGCTATCATTGTCTGTGAAGGCGGCCTTTGTTTCGGGCTGCCACTGATTCAACCGGAAGCCGGCGGAGAGAGGGCGGGCCAAGCCCCTCGTTCCGACAAAAGCCAGGCTCGCTTCACTATTCTTCACTTCGTGCAACACTTCGCGGCGCCCTACATAATGAATGAATTTTTGATTCGTCCCGCCCAATTCAATTTGCAAAGCAAAATTGCTTTTGAAAATTTGCGGGTGACGATAGTGCAGATAAAAACCGCCGGTGCGATCGGCAACGAGAAAACGCGCGCCGCCAAGATCGCCGCGGCCGAAGAAGTTATCAAAGCGCACACCGAGGGGGATGATATACCAGCCTTCCAACTCGCTGAATCCACCTGCAACTTCCAACCACGGCCAGTAGCGCTCGACGATTTCGATGACGACGACGACTTTACC
>JABWAN010000083.1 GCA_013361015.1 Candidatus Zhuqueibacterota bacterium
TATCGTCGAAAACTTTGCCGTTGTCGGAAAGAATTCTCTCTCCTCACGATGTGGAAACCGCGGAGGAAGTGTGGGTGTGCAATGCGGTGAGGGTATTGGTGAGGGCGCTTTTGTTAGATAAACAAGCTTCTCTTAACAAATGAGTACTCGCGAGGCTCCTCAATTTGTCATTCAGGAGGAATCTTTTTACGCACTCGGCACGAGACCCAGAACTCAAAAGGATTCCTCCTGAATGACAACCCATGAGATCACTCCACCGCCACGACGATGCGCTTATTGATCTTCCCTTTGCTCTTATAATCCACAATGCGCAAGCGACCGACTTCGGAGGTGTTCGCCACGTGAGTGCCGCCGTCGGCTTGCAAATCGAGGCCGACGATTTCAACAGTGCGCACTTCCGTGATGCCTTCGGGCAGCAAGTTGATCTTCGTGCGAATGAGGTCGGGAATTTTGAAGGCCTCTGCGCGCGGCAAAATTTTCACGCGAATGGGTCGCGCAGCAACAATTTCGAGATTGATCTTCTCCTCGATCTCTTTGATCAACTCGTTGCGCATGGTTTCGAACTCGAAATCCAAGCGGCCTTGCAGCGGTTCCATGTTGCCGCCGGTCACTTGCGCGCCGTAATCGCGAAAGATTACGCCGCAGAGAATGTGCAAAGCCGTGTGCGTGCGCATGAGTTGATAACGCCGCGCCCAATTGATTGCGCCGTGAATTTTCGCGCCCACTGCGGGCGGCGCGCCGATCACCTCATGCCAAACAAGCGGATCGGTTTTGCTCTTGCGCACTTGCGTGACTTCCCAAGTTTTGCCTTCGCTCGTGAGTATGCCAGTATCATGCGGTTGCCCACCGCCGCCCGGATAAAACGCGGTGCGATCAAGCGCCACGGCATTGCCTTCGATGGCGATCACCTTCGCGTCGAACTCTTTGAGATCGGCGTCGAGTTGATAGAGTTGTTCGGTCATCAGTACTCAAAGTATTTTTCATTCAGGAGGAATCTTGTTCGGTATAACCACTGTGGTCATGCTTAAAAAGATTCTTCCTGAATGACAAGAGAAAAGTTTTGAACGCACATTCTTCTCTAAAACAAATAACTCAACCCCACGCGCACGTTACGCGGGTTGCCGGGCGTGAAGTGCAGCTCGGAAACCGGCTCGCTTTCATTGCGCAAGCGCGACTCGGTGTCGAATTGCGCTTCGTTCCAATCGACGTCAAAAAGATTTTCAACCACGAGGTTGAGCTTGTACTTGCCGATTTGATAATCGCCGGAGAGATCGAACACGGTGTAGCCTTTCGCGCGCACCGTGTTCGCTTCATTCGCGGGGCGCTCGCCGACGTGGCGATAGCGCAGGCTCGCATCAAAGCCGTTGCGCGAGCGCGCCGTCAATCCGCCGGTGGAAGTGAAGCGCGGCGCGAGTGGAATTTCATTCGCGTGTTTCGGCTCGTCGCGTGCAATGCCTTTTGAAAGCGTCACGTCCGCATCGGCCCACAGCCACGAAGCCAAACCGAGCCGCGTTTCCACATCAATCCCCAAGCGTCGCGTTTTGCCGCTCAACTCCGTCGTGCCGGCATCGCCGACATACACGAACTCACGTTCGAGATCAAGTGCCCAAGCTGCCGCGCCGAAGTGCACGCGCTCACTGCAGCGCGTGCGCAAGCCGACTTCACCGCCGACCGCGCGCGGCAAAATTTCCGCGCCGCGTTGCGAAGGCCCAAAATTCAGCGCCACTAGTGTATCCGCGATTTGCGCCTCGCTCAATCCGTTGCGCGCGAAACGACGGCTCAAATCCGCGACGCGTTGGTTGATGACCACGTCGCGCGCGTCGTTCGAATGAAAACCCGTGCCGAAATTCACGAACACATCCAGCGTGCGCGCAGGCGTGACTATAAGATTGGCTTTCGGGCTGACAATGGTTTCCTGCGAATAACCCGAAGCATGCGGCAATGATGCGCCCGCCACCCCTTCGAGACGATCTTCGACATTGAACGTGAAATAGTCCGCGCGCACGCCGAGTTGCAAACGCACCAGCGAGCTAAAGGTCAAATCCTCCTGCGCCCACATGAAAAGATTTCTTTCGAAGATTTCAGTATCAACCAACGGCGAGAGGCGCACGCGATCGGGACTCTTCCACAACGATACTTCGATGTCATCCGCGCGATAACCCGCGCCGAGTGTGGCGCTCGCAACGCCGAGGCCGAGATTGTGATAGAAACGATATCTGCCGTTCAAGCCCAAAATCCGGCGGCTGTCGGTTTGCTCGATCATGTCGCCGTTAACCGGATCATCGAGGAAAAAAGTGAAGTTGGAGAACAGCTTGAAGTTGTATTGCGTGGTGTAGGTTTGAATTTGAAAATCACTATTGTCCGCGCCATGGCTTGAATAGATCATATTGAGATTTTGCCGGCCGGTAGTGCCGCCCTCAAGGTCGTCAAGACTGCCGAAGCGATTAATCAAGCCTTGCGCAATCGCGCGCTCGGGAATTTGGCCGGAAGCATTCCATGCAGTGCTGAAGCTGCTAATATCGAACGCGAGCTTGGTATTTTCCGAGAGGTGGGTGTGAAATTTTCCGAAAAGATTCAAGCGGCGGAAATCTTGCGGACTCGTGACCGGGCCGTCGGTTTTATAAAATTGCGCAGCGAGATAAGCGTTGTTGTGCTCGCTTTGCGTGGGAATTTGAAAGAGTGTGGTCATGCGATAGGTGCCGAACTCGCCGCCTTCGACGCGCACGAGATTGTTGTCGATATGATCGCGCGAGCGAAACGCGATTGCGCCCGCGGTGGCGAGATTGCCGAACTCGGCGAAATAGGGACCTTTATAAACGTCGAGGCCTTCGATCACATCGGGAATGATGAAGTGCGCATCAGCATAACCTTGACCGTGGCCATGCGAAACCATGTTCACGGGAATGCCATCCACGGAAATATTCACGTCCGTGCCGTGATCGGCATCGAAGCCGCGCAGATAAATTTGTTCGGCCTTGCCGCCGCCCGCATGTTGCGCGATGATCAAGCCCGGCGCGAGCTGCAGAATGTCTTGCGCCGAACGCATAGGACGTATTTTCAAATCAAAATCGCGCACGGCGCGCGAGGAAGCCGCGGAAACCGGACGATCGGCTTGCACGAGAATATCACCGAGCGTCACGGGCTTGGCTTCCAGTTTGATTTCGAGCGTGACTTCACCGCCGGCTGTGAACATTACGGATTGCGAGGCAGCCTTGTAGCCGATCATGCTCGCGACCAATTCATAGCTGCGCGGCTTGATTTTAGTGATTTCAAAACCGCCACCTTCGCCAGTGATCGTGCCCAAGCCCGTTCCGCTCAAAACCAAATTCACGCCCGGCAAGCTCTGGCCGGTCTTAGCATCCACAACTTTGCCTTTTAGTGTTGCAGAAGATTGTGCGGCAACATAGGAGGGAAGGACGAGTTGAGCAGAGACTGCAAGCAATGCTAATAGCAAGAGCCGCGCAACCCTTTTCATGCGGTACTCCTTAACGGGTTTATGGGAAGATAAAAATCGGGTGCGGGCTTTACCTCAAGCAAAAAATAAAGCGCAAAATGCGCAAGCACATTGGCCGGTCGTGAAACGACGCACAAGATACGAAGCAATTTCGCAATCGGTTTGCTTGAGTTTCAAGAAGAGGATGAGTAAGTTGGTATTAAGGATTTTGAGATATGCTGAAAGAACCAGCCTCTCGGATGGCGCCAAAGGATAGATTCAGAACAACGGATGAAATGCAAAAAGTTGTTCCGTTGGATTGAATCTATCCGTTGGGTAGTGGCTCGGAAAGGTTAAGATCGTTTCCGGCTTGCAGACAACAATGGCCTAATTCGTTCCCTCCGTAGTAGTGGTATTCGCGCCGCGCTCGCCGTTTGGCGCAATGAGCAACGCTTTGCCGGCAAGATCGGACCACGCATAGATTTGAAAAACGCCCTTTTCGGACATCGCGACGAACAACCCGTTTTCGAATGGCTCACTCAACGAGACGTTGGTAACTTCCGAACCGTCGCTGCCTTTCGTGGAGAGTTTTAATACCGTGACCAAGCGATGATCGTGCGGCGCATTCGGTTCGCCTTCACGTTTATAAAAGTGAAACGTGTTCGCTTGTTGATCGGAGACGATGACATAACCAGTGCCATCGTTCACGGCATAGATCGAGATGCCCTCGCGATCACTCTTGAAACCGGTGGTCCCGAAAAAAGCCAGCTCAGTGTTTGCATCCTGCGCCTCCGGGTCCGCGTGATATTTGCGAATGCCGGCCCATTCGTCGGCGTAGTAAGCGTATCCCATCGCATCATCAACGGCAATCGCCTCGATCTCGCCTTTGCCGCTCCACGCGCCGAACTCGCGTACTTTGACAGCTTTGATGTTGCCTGTGCCGTCGTCTTCAAGGCGATACTGCCAAAGATAGGTGCCATCTTTCGGGCCTTTTTTTCTGCTCACGATCATGAAGATCGCGCCGTCACGCGCGCGTTTGTACAATGCGATGCCCATAGGCTCAACTTTCGCGATGCCTTCGAATACTACCACGCCGCCGTTGTCAATGGCGCGCATCTCGGGCAGACTATGAATGCGGACGCGGTTTTCATATTTCTGAGTCGTAACGGCAATGTCCACGCGCACGCCTTGCAAGGGCAGCCCATATTCGACATCGACATTGTTGGGACGGTTCAAGTCGCGCACAACTTTGTCCGCGAGGATACGTCCCTGCAGATCGAAAACATAAAGCGCGCCCGGTTCGGGATCGCCTTTGTCCGTTCCCAAAATCAAGCTCTGACTGCGATGCGTGGGGTGCAGCCAGATCGCGGGGTCGTCGGAATCGACTTGCACGCGCTCGCTAACGAAACGCGGCGTGATCGCACTTGCATTCGCGGGCGGAATTGGTTTGCTTTTACAACTCATCAACAATATCGGAACACAGAAGAGCCCGGCAACTTGCTTGCAGTATTTCTTCTTCACGAAATCATCCTTTGCTTTACACTCCGAACGGCAAACTGTCTCAGCTTTTTGCAGAACAAAGATAGGGCACAGCGCGAAACTGTTCAAAGTTATTTCTTTGCAATTCTTTACCCTTAAAAAGGAGTTTTGACTTTCGATTTCGGCGGTGAGTTTTTGCCAGCGCCATTTTCAAGCGGAGTTCACACCAAAGAAGGCAGGTTGATCATGTTGACGTTCGCTTTGAGCGCTTTCGTTGCGGTGCTGGTCATTATGGACCCGCTCGGCAACGTGCCCATCTTCGCGAGCTTGCTGAATGAATACAGTTTGGCAGAGCGCCACGCCATGATTCGTCGCGCGTGCATTGCGGCCGTGGCGATCTTGACCACGTTTACATTGGCGGGGAGATTCATCTTCGAGGTCTTCGGGATCACTATCGGCGCGTTTCGCATTGCGGGGGGCATTATCATGTTCGGCATTGCGATGAACATGCTCGCGGCGCAGAAATCGCGCACGCGCATTACGCCGAACGAAGAGGTGGAGGCGCACCACAAAGGCGACATCTCCATTGTGCCGCTCGCGATTCCGCTCATCAGCGGCCCGGGCGCGATTGCCACGGTGATGACTTTGGAAACGCAGGCGGAGAATTTTTACGGCACCGGGATCGTCATTCTCGCCATTTTATTGTCCGGCATGCTTTCCTATCTCATCTATCGCTACGCCAGCAATTGGCTCATGCGCATCGGCGAAACCGGCATCAACATCATGACGCGCTTGCTCGGCTTGATTCTCGCAGTAATGGCCGTGCAATTCGTGATCAACGGGATTCGGGATTCGTTTCCGGAAGTGTTTCGGTGAGACTTTAACTCAAGTTGAAAATTCTCTTTAAGGCTTGATCGATTTTGCGCATTGACTCATCATCCAGCTTTCCTCGAATTTTGTCGAGCCGGAAACGGTGATCTATGGGGCGTGTTTGCAAACAATCAGCTACGGATTTTTTGGTGATGCCGCTTGTGGGATTGGATTCCAGTACGACATTGGTAATGATTCGGCCCTTCTTTTCATTCCACTCCGTTATGGGAACGACCTGAATTACCGGAACCCGAGCGTTATAAAAGTCATTCGTGACGATCACGCACGGTCGAATTTTGCCGGTCTCCGAACCTAATGTCGGATCCAAGTTAACATCTATAACCATACCACGCTTCAATGAACTCATTTCGGCCACTCCGCAAGGGCGGATTCCGTCAACTCACGAAGCTGCGCGTCTTTCTCATAGAGTTCGGCGTAAAGGTCCGCGCTCAACTTGAGCTTTTCTTCCTCAAGCTCATTTTGCAAGCGATCCAAAGCTGCACGAATGACGGCGCTTTTGTCCTTGAATCCGTATTTTTTATAATGCCGCAAGAATTGCTGATGCGTTTCTTTGATGACGAATTTGGCTTGCACCATTTGAGGACTCCATAGAATTTGAATCGGCAAGGGCTCAGTTCTTTGCAGTTATATATACGAACTAAATGCGGAGTAACAAATCAAAATCTCGGCTGAGAGGATTCTTCACTTCGAAGTTGTTTCATGCACACCGCGCTTTTTTTTCATCTCATCCCGCGGTTTTGATCGTCTCCAGACCGTGCGCGTGCGGGCCGGTTTCGCTGCGGCGCAGCAAGTACGCGAAAAGCAAACCGAAAAAACCTAGAATCGAAAAGATCCACATCCCCAACGCATAGCCGCCCGGATTCTCCGCGCTCGCGCCGGAATAATCATTCGCCCAACCGATCAACAAATTAAATCCCGCTAGGCCGATGTTTTGAATCATGGTCATCAAGCCGTACGCCGTGCCCAGCTTGGTTTGATCGACCAGATAAGCGACGGCGGGCCACATCACCGCGGGAATCAACGAAAACGCGATGCCCATCATGGCCATGGGAACGTACAGCGTGAGTTTGGTGTGCGCCATAATGAGGTAGACCGGAATGAGCAGCAACGAGCCGAACATCATAAACAATGCGCGGTTGCCCACGCGGTCGACCCACAGCCCGAAAAGCGGCGTGCAAATCATCGCGAAGAGCGTGAGCATACTAGAGAGAAACCCGCCGGTCTCGCGGCTGACGCCGTGCGCGTTGATGAAAAAATCCACGGCAAAAGTTTGGAAGGGGAAAATTCCGGAGTAGAACGTGATGCACAGCGCGACCACAAACCAATACGATTTTCCGAATTTGAAAATGTCTTGGAACACAACCTTGTCAATCGTGCCGCCTTGCCCAAGCTCATAGCTCTTTTCCGCGCGGCTTTCGAGAATCCAATTCAAGACCGCGCCGGCCACACTGATGACGCCGAAGCCGGTGGCAATGAAAAGAGGTAGCTGCCAATTTTCATACGCGGGTGCGGCCCACGTGGGCGAATTGAGCGCCGCGAACGAACCTAGTCGCGCCAGTGTGAGGTTGACGCCGAACGCAAAACTCAATTCTTTGCCGCGAAACCATTTTGCCAGCGCCGTGGTTACGGCCACGATCAATGACTCCGCGCCCAAGCCGAAAACCAAACGGCCCGTAGCCATGACTGCAACTTTTCCGGCTACGGCAGTGATGGCAGCGCCAAGCAAGCAAATTACGGCAAAGAGCAACGTCGATTTTTTCGTGCCGATGCGATCGATAATCAGCCCGCCGATGAGCACCATGAAGATGTTCGGTATGCTATAGATCGCGTTCAACAGGCCGACATTGGAATTGGAAAAACCGAGCTGTTCTTTCAAAATGTCGGCAAGCGGGCTGATGCTGTCATAGATATAATAATTGCCGAACATCGCGAGACTGATGAAGAGCAGCACGAGCCAGCGAAACGCCCGCGAGGGTTGCGGCAACTCTGCCTTCGTGGTGACGACATTAGCGTCGGTCATGGCGGTATCCTTTGGGTTTAGAGTTTCGTCACTTCGCGCAGTGCATCCCGAAACACTTGGAAACTTTTGGAAATATTTCGTTCCGGGTCCAGGTGTGGAGCGATCTGGCGTGCTGCTTCAATCTTTCTCAAGCCTCCGATAAAATATCCTGCTCTTTGGAGTATCCGCTCAAATGCCTCCCAAGTGCCGCCGCGAATCGCGTCAGGGTTACGATAGCTTTCTTTGCGAGGAATGTTTTTGGAAACACGCGGATAGGCGGCTCGTACGGCTTCCCAATCGCCAAAGTACCAAGCCTCCAATTCTTCAATCGCCAAACGATGGATGACGACGTAATCGTGATCCCTTCGTGTTGATCTCGTTAACAATCCAGCCTGATCTGCCATTTGATTGAGCCGCTCTTTGAGTTCGCGGCAGTCATCGTCGTCACGATCCACCACAACCGCGATTTTCCAATTCTCTGGCAACCACTGGCGATAACCACGCCAACGCTCTGGCAAACGGGCGAGCAGTTCTTCCTTGCATGAATGAGGATAAACCTGAAAAGAAATCTGCCCCAGCAAACGAGGCAATAGCACTTGCAAGACTGCTTCCATAGAAGGTTCTTCCACGAGCACCTCCACATGCTCAACAACGCTCATTTTTTGGCGCCCTTCCGTTGCGGCGCTCCGCCATTGACTAGCGGATCGCCTACACCAAACCGGCCTTCCAGCCAGAGATGTCCCATGGATGCTCCGCCTTCAACAAATTGCCGGATGCCTGTAATATCCGAGGCTCGCACCGTCTGGGTAAATCCATCTTCATCACGATATAAAACCCGTACTTCTTCCGGCTGTATCGCGTTTAGAAAAAAAGGCGAATGCGTAGTGACGAGAAGCTGCGAACGCTCCGTTGCGGATCGGCACTCTTCCGCAAGCTCGGGCAACAGCCGAGGGTGCAAAAAATTTTCGGGTTCTTCGATACCTATGAATTGCGACAGTTCCGGATCGTACAAAACCGTTAGGTAGGATAGCATCTTCAGCGTCCCATCCGAAGCGAAACGAGAAAGCACCGGACGATCAAAAGGAGCATCTTTAAGTTGAAGCAAAAGGCGGCCGTCCGGCATGGGATCGGCAAACACGCTTTCAAGGCGCGGTACGCGGCGGCGCAACGCTTCAAAAATGCGCTCTAATCGCTTCTCGTGTCGTTCTTTGAGGTATTGAATAACGTTTGGCAGGTTGTCTCCAGTTTTACTCAACCTTTTTTGTGGGCCAGCTTCGGGTAGTCCTCGCGTGTCATCAATAGAGAGATACGAGACATACCAGTCTGTGATAAACTCACGCAGTGCCGCCACCCGCGGATGCTCTGCAAATTGCCCCAAAGTATTCACAGCGATGAGATCGGGTGAGCGCAACGGTGTTTCGACGCGCTGATCCTGTTCGTCCGGCATGTCACCGCTAATTGCTGCTCCCTGTCCCTGTTTGTAGTCGAGAAAGCGGAATGGTTTGCCATGCGAGCCCCGTTTCCATTGTAGCCATTCTTCGGCGACGAACGGGCCTTTGTCGTGCTCATCAAGCGCGAGATGATAGGTAATGATAGGGAGTTGAGGCCCTTCGCGATATTTTAATTCGATAACTATAGGACCGTCTTGGCCTCGAGTTTTGAGTTCCCTAGCGCGGCCTCGTCGATCCCAAGCATGGCGTAAGCCAAATTGAAAACACTCGGAGAGAAAATTAAAGACGTCGAAAATCGTTGACTTCCCGCTACCGTTAGGACCTAAGAGCACCATGAGGGCAGTAATTTCTTTCAACTCCACAGAGCGCAAGGCCCGATAGTTTTGCACGCGCAGATATTCAATGCGCGCTGGTTTTGCCGCTTGCTGATGCGCTTCAAATTCAAAATCATTCATTGCTAGATTTCTTCAAAATTGTGAACCGCCTCAAGGGTTTTAGCGCCATTTTCAATTTTACACGAAACCCGAGCGTGCCGCGTGAATGAAATCCGTAAGAACGGGGGTAAGGCCTGCGGCGCGCGTGTCCGTCGCAATTTGCCCGCGATGATAGGCGCCGTGCATAGCGACGTGCGTCAAAATATCTTCTAGTGGACTGCGAAAGGTTTCGCCTTTGGTGTTGGTGTAAGCGATTGGTTGTGAAAGCCCCATCGCTGGGAGAGCCGTGAGATAATCTTGCCACAGTTGCGTGATTCTTGCGAGCTGGTCTTCACATTGTGCCAGCGTAAACTCGGGCCACACCGCCAGGCTTTGTTTCTCGCCTTTAATTCTCTCCAGCCACAGCGTTCCCGCGGCGATGATATGCGCCAAAAATTTCAGCGCACGCTGCGGAGGGTTTTTGTGCTGCTTGAGATTCGCGAGAACTTCGCGATTGGCCCACGCCTCATATTGAAACAAGCGACGATAATGTTGAAGCTTGTCCAAAACTGCCTCCTTTCCGGTACCCATGAAGTTGAAGAGGAAATTATCGCTCAGCCAGCCAATGAACGGCGAGAGTTAATCTATCTCAGCATTGTCACGATGAAAAAAAGGCATGAAGGTAAGTTCATGCCTTTTGTATTCTGGTGGAAGCTCATGTTGGTTGGTTGTCATTTTGAACGCAGCAAGAAATAATTTCGCGCAGCGCAATTGGAGACGTGCCTCACATCACTTCGGCTCCGTGGCACTTCTTATATTTCTTCCCGCTGCCACATGGGCACGGATCATTGCGCCCCACTTTATGTTCGACGACGATCGGCTGCGGTTTGCCCGGAGGCGGCGGAGCAACGGGCGCTTTTCCGCCTCCGACATACCCCATGCCTTCCGTGGATTGGTGCACTGCCGTCATCTGTATCGGTGTGCGCCGGCGCATGGGCTGCGGCGGCTCCATCGTCACTTGCGCCTTGAAGATGAACTCGAGCGCCTGTTCGTCGATCATGCCCAGCATCTCTTTGAACATGCGAAAACCTTCGCCCTTGTATTCGAGCAGGGGATCCTTCTGCCCATATGCCCGCAAGCCGATGCCTTCCTTCATTTGATCCATCTCATACAAATGCGCGCGCCAGCGATCGTCGATCACGCGCAGCATGGCAAAGCGCTCGATTTGGCGCATAAGCTTGGGGCCAACTTGCTGCTCTTTGGTCTCATAGCTCTGCACCGCAACCTGCGTCAATCTCTCCTTCAACTCTTCCGGCTCAAGCGTGGCGTTTTTTTGTAAATCCGCCGGAATGCCGATCAAAAAGAGGCGTTGAAATGCATTCTGCAAGCTTTCCAAATCCCAATCATCAACGTGCTTGCCCGCGGTATGAAGATGGACTTTTTCTTCCACATAATTTTTGATGATCGCCAGAATTTCTTCGCGCAAGTTTTCGCCGCGCAGCGCGTTACTGCGGCGATCATATACCACCTCGCGCTGCTGGTTCATCACGTTGTC
>JABWAN010001113.1 GCA_013361015.1 Candidatus Zhuqueibacterota bacterium
GTCACTCGAAGGCCGGCTTTTTTGTTTATTGCGTTGACATCGCACAGTGCGAACAACACACGGCGCTGTTCTGGTTGGAATTTTGGGCTGTGCTATCAAGGCAAGATTTGCTGCCCTCGCCTGCGTTTGGACTCCACAAGTTTAATATTCATGCAGTGTTCTCGAGCTGTCAGTGTAGACCTGGTTCTTAAATCATTAGGCAAATAACACTGCACACCCTTGGCATATGCCTTGCTTTTTCACAAGAGTAATTTATGTTGAAAAAGCGAAAGGCAGCACACGCGGGCCATCTCCAGGGTGCAACTAGCAACTTAAGAAATAGAGGCTGCCTTTCGCTTAATGTCTAAAATGAAAGCGCCGTAGAAGGTCAACACCACATGAAAAGAAGTTTGCTGCTGCTCATTTTTCTCCCCACTTATGTGTGGGCCGGTGGCAAGTCGAACGCGCCTGCGGAACTACGCCTCCAAGTGCGCGCTTCGCAGAGCTTGTTCGAGCCGTTCAACAATGCTGAGCCCATCCGACTCTACTTGCGCAGCACCGCCCAGTGCTATGTGACCCTCTATCAAATTCATCCCGATAGCGGGCTGGCAATTTTATATCCGCAGCCGCATCATCATTGGCGCGAGTTGGAGGCGAAAAGGGAGTACCGGCTCGCGGAGCTTGCGGACGATCTCGAGCTTAAATATCACGACCTCGAGGGATACGTTTATCTGGGTATCATTGCGACGCGGGAACCGATCCATCTCGTACCGTGGCTCGAACAAGCATTTGGCGAGCGGGGCGTGAAGATCGGGCAAAAGCCGGAGAAGTTTCTTGATGATGAGGTGGAAGCACTCGTTGAAAAAGTGGAGTCCGATGTTCGCTTTCGAATGGGAGAGCCGAAGGAGAGCAGTTTTGCGTTAATCCCTGTGTTGGTACATTCACAAACGCAATTTTACACGGCTGATTGGCGGGAAACTCCCCGCTCGCAACGTTTCTATTTCGAAGGCCGCTATCATTTCGTCACGCCGGAGCCGCCGCGGAATTCCCCCGGGGCTGCGCTGCGCGTGCCCTCACCATTCCCACCGCGGAAACCATTGCCAGGCGCAAGCACAATCGCGCCCCCGGCGACGAAAGAGAAACCCAATAATGTGAGAACTCCACGAAGGGAGAAGAAGAACTAAATCTCTGACTCCATTACTTCTTCAATCCTCTTTCTTCCGCTCTAAACAACCGAAATCCAGCTTGCTTTTCTAGCTGGCATCGCTTATTTTTCCTCCGCTATAAATACAACCCGCCTCGTGAATATTGCTTCCTCTGATTTGCCTCGAAAAGGGTCGGTTGAGTGTCAAATTGGCTTAATGCGCAAGTGCTCAACGTTCGCTTTCTAGATTGCAAAGAGCTCGACTGCACTCACTTTTTGAGGGAATCACTCCATGCCGCAGAAGCCTATAGCCTTTCTCAGTTATGTTCATTTTGACGACCAGCATGAAAACGGCCGCTTGACGCAATTCCGCGAGCGCTTGAGCGCCGAGATGCGCATTCAAAGCGGAAACGAGTTTATCATCTTTCAAGACCGCGATGACATTGCTTGGGGGCAGCTTTGGAAAGAGCGTATTGAAGAATCGCTCGACGAAGTCACCTTTCTTATTCCCATCATCACGCCGAGCTACTTTAAAAGCCCGACCTGCCGCTTCGAGCTGGAGAGATTTCTGGAGCGTGAGAAAAAGCTCAATCGCAATGATCTCATTCTGCCGGTTTATTACGTCGACTGCCCGGTGTTGAACGAAGAGACCAAACGTTCCAGCGACAAGCTTGCCGAAGTGGTTGCAGCCCGCCAATACGTTGATTGGCGCGAGTTGCGCTTCGAGGCTTTCACTTCTCCGCAAGCCGGACTCACTATGTCAAGTTAAGAAATCATTTTTTGAGGTTTTTTTGTTGCGCCATATCGCTGCGCGCGCGTTGGGCCAGGAAAAGATTTTCA
>JABWAN010001114.1 GCA_013361015.1 Candidatus Zhuqueibacterota bacterium
GCCCGTTCTCGAAGGCAAACCCAAGATCGATCTATTTTGCTGGACCGTCGCACTAAACGGGATTTACTATTTGAATCGAGAAACTGAACCGCCGGTACTCGAATTCTATGAATTCAATACCAATCGCATCAAACGCTTGACGAGCCTGCCCGGAGCTTTGCTGTGGGGCGGACTGGCATTGTCGCCTGATGAAACCTGGCTCTTGTACTCAAAAAATGAAAGCATTCAAAGCGATATTATTCTCATTGAGAATTTTCGGTAAACCATGACGATGATGATTCCATGAGCATTGAAAAATTCGACAACCCTGAAACCCTTCGCGAGCAAAACCAACGTCTGCAGGAACAGCTTCGCGACTACGAACGCCTGCATCGCGTGTTGCAAACGATTTGCTCCTCCTTGCAGGTCGATGAGATTCTGAAGCAGATTATCGATGAAGCCATGAGCTTGTGCCATGCCCAACAGGGCACGATCATGCTCTTCGAACCTGCCCAAAGCGAATCGGTCAAAACGTTGATTCGACACGGCGAGGGTGCAGGTAACAAGCTCGATCATTATCTCAACAATCTGTTGGCAGGATGGCATACGCAAAACAATGCTTCCTTACTGACCAACAATCTGTCCGAGACCTTTAGCGCGGAAAACGTGCCTGCCAAATATCGCGACATTACCTCGGTGTTGAGCGTTCGCCTGGAATTGCGCGACGCGTGCATCGGCGTGATCAATCTCTTGACGCTCGCTCCCGAGCAAACATTCGGCGAACGCGAGCAAGCGTTGCTGGAAATTTTAGCTCGGCTCTGTGCGCAATTCGTGACCAACGCACGTTTGCACGAAAGCCTTTTCGCTGAAACCGAACGCCTGCGCGAGGAGGTGCGAGACAAGTATTCGTTCCACGGCTTGATCGGCCACGGTCCCAAAATGCAGGCTCTGTTTGCGCTACTGCAAAAAATCATTCCGACCGAAGGACGGGTTTTGTTGGAAGGCGAAAACGGCACGGGCAAGGAGCGGGTGGCGCGCATCATTCACTACAACGGGCCGCGTAAAGACAAACCGTTTCTGGCGATTGATTGCGGCGCGTTGCCGGCGAACTTGCTCGAAAGCGAATTGTTCGGTTATGTGAAAGGCGCATTCACCGGCGCGTTGCGTGACAAGAAGGGCCTGTTCGAAGCGGCTGAAGGCGGAACACTGTTTCTGGATGAGATGGTGAGCATGCCGTTGGAAACGCAAAACCGTTTTCTGCGCGCCATACAAGAAGGCGAGATTCGCCCCTTGGGCAGCACGCAGGTGCGCAAAGTCGATGTGCGCATCATCACTGCGGCCAGCAAAAATTTGCGCGCAGAAGCAGAGGCCGGAAGATTCCGGCAGGATCTTTTTTATCGGTTGAATGTGGTGAGCATCACGCTGCCGCCTTTGCGCGAGCGAACGGAGGACATTTCACTCTTGAGTCATCATTTTCTCCGCCAATCTACGAAGAAGTACGGCAAGCGCCTTATCAGCTTCACGCCGGAAACTCTGGCGAGTCTGGAGGCATACGCTTGGCCCGGCAATGTGCGCGAACTTGAGCATGTGGTCGAGCGTATGGTCATACTTGCGGACAACGAGGCCGAGTATATTACGCCGGACGCTTTGCCCCTGGAAATTCAGCCCAAAACCAACGCGGAACTCGATTCGGCCTTGAAGGAGAAGCCTTCCACCGGCGTTCGCACCATGAAAGATGCCTACGAAAAAATGCTCTTCTACGAGGCGTTAGTCAAACACCATTGGAATCAATCCGCGGCAGCCCGCGCATTGGAGATTCACGAAGCGACACTGCGGTTTAAGATGAAAAAGTTCGGCATCAAAAAGCCGTAAAGCATTCGTGATGATTTACGAGTGCGTTCGTAAATTTTTACGAAGCCGGATGTACGAGTGGGGTTTAGAAATTTTTTTGCGCCCGCGCGCTTCAATTCGGATAAGCCACTT
>JABWAN010001115.1 GCA_013361015.1 Candidatus Zhuqueibacterota bacterium
AGTTATAAAATTTTAATACCAAACCGCAAGCATTAAATTTTCAGCGCCCTAAATTCTTCTGCTAAAACGATTTCATAATTTCACCTTCTCCCGCTCTTGGGCAAACCCGAATCCTAGTGCCCTCACATGGCCGTAAGCCTGGCTCTCCTGACTCAAGACCGGATTCGTATGATTGCAGTGAATGAACCGTACCTTCATTTTCTCTTTGGCAGGCAGGCTGGACAACCGCGCAAGGCTTTCGACGATGAAAGGATGTGGAATCTCCGCCATATTGCGCCCCGGAATTTCATCTCCGGCGTAAAACGTGCCATCGAGATAAGCAACATCGACGCCGGCGATCTCATCGGCAATACGCCGTTCCCATTTTTCCCACTTATCAATATCGGGAATGAATAAAACCGTTTGCTGCGGGCCTGCGATGCGAAACCCCACGGTCTCGCTGTATTCGTCGCGATGAGGCACCAACATGGGCGTTAGCTTCAACCGCGCATTTAGAACGATCGTGCTGTCGTTTTGGAGCGCTCGTAGTACAATGTTCCGCAGTCGCACGAGCTGCTGCCATGGGCCGTTATTGCGTAAGAAATCGCGCATGCGCGGCATTGCATAGACGGGGACTTCCTCGGCCCCCATCACTTCCCTGCCCAAGTGCATCAAGCCGGTGTAGTGCCCAATGTGAGCATGTGTGAGAAAGATCCCGTTTATGGTTGCAGGGCTTGCGGAAGAAGTGAGCTCGTTGAGAATTTGCAACTGTTCGGGGAAATCAGGTGTGGTGTCGATGAGCCAGCGTTCGGAAGTCTGCGGATCCACGATTGCCAATGAGGTCACTTTGCGTCTACGCGAGAAGTCGAGCCACGCAGCGGTACAGCATGCACGTTTGCAACCGGCTTGCGGAACTCCGGCGTCTTGCGCGACGCCGAGCACAACCACGAAAGGAGCATCGTCTGTTTGTGGAGTCGCACAAACACTAAGCGCACAGCCAAGCTGTAGAATGATTGCGGGACCGATTAGCCGCCGAATGCTTTTCATGAAAATTCGAATGTGGGATTGTTGCGAGTCTTGTTTAAGCCATGCGCGAGTCTTCAATACAGCCACAGTTTGCTCGTGGTCTTTGCTTCCGTCTTGTTATGCCGATCGGTAACCGTGACGGTCAATTCGAATTCGCCGGCTTCGGCTTTGCTCAAATCCAAACCGATGGTCTCGATTGCGGTTGCGCTCTCGCCCTCGTGCTCGGCGGAGAGAGAAATTTTCGATTTGGTGCCGCCGCCAAAAACACCGCCAATCTTGCCCAATGTGCTTTTCTTTTTTTCCACAAGCTGCACGGTGTATTCAATCGTAAAGGCCGATTTGCCCTCGGGATCGAGGGACAAATTGTAAATCTCAAAATACAGCGAGACGGGCTTTTGACGATCGAAGCTGCGATGCGGATTCGGCACGAGGCGCAAATCCCGACGTGTAAACAAATCTTCTCGCGCTGCCGGTTCAATGGAGAATGCCAGAAGCAAATCACTCACCAGCAGTTTCGGCGAGTTGTAATCGCGTAAACGTTCGCTGAAATTGTAACCGCCCAGACGATTCGGCGCGACCTCGACTTGGCGCGCATAGAACGACACTTGATAAGAATCCGGCGGCGCCGTGTAACGAAAGATATCGAGATACATGCCGTTGATGATTTGGGGATGGCCGGACGATTGCAGCTTGACTTGGCGATCGATGCGATGCACCGGTCTCCATTCGCGATTTTGCAGCGCGAATCCTTTTTCCAACGTTACGTTGGTGTTTTGATTTTTTGCCTCATCGGTTAGTTGCGCAACGGCAACTCCATAGTACAATTCCACTCGCGTCTCGCCAGAAGGCGCTTTGAAGGTCGCGAAATAGTACGGTGTGTCCAAAGGCTCGATTTTTTCGCTCCACGTGTGGCGATCAGTATCGAAACCGACCTCCACCGACTTGGTACTGGCG
>JABWAN010000084.1 GCA_013361015.1 Candidatus Zhuqueibacterota bacterium
CATTCACCTATTCATACTGGCCAACCTTTTCATTGTTTCTAGTAATGCGTGTCATGCTCAGAAACGCAATCCTATAACTCTCGCTACAATGCCTCTTCAAGCGAAAGGCTTGGTCAACGACGAAGCGTTACTGCTGACGAGCCGGTTGAATTCCGAATTGGTTCGGTTGGGAGTTTTTCGAGTTGTTGAGCGTGCCCGTGTCGATGAGTTGCTAAAGGAAATGGGATTTCAGCAATCTGGTGCATGTGATGAAGATAAATGCGTGGCTCAAGTAGGTAAATTATTAGGCGTACAGTATATAGTGGGTGGCGAAATCGGGCGAATTGGCCAAGCGTATGCTTTGGAAGTCCGAATGATTAATGTTTCGTCAGGGCGGGTTATTCGTGCGACTTCGGATACCTATCATGGCCCAATCGAAGGTATGTTGGAGATAATGAAAAACGTCGCTCTAAAACTCATCGGAAGGAAAGTGCAATCAGTTACCGTGACTCATAAGAAAGAAGCGCCCACATATTCTGAACCCAAAAGTAAAACTGTAGGACTTGAAGCCGATGCTTTACCCTTTGCCACCGGCGGCTATAATGGGTCAATTTGGTATGGCCAAAATAAACTGCGTTTACGAGGGCATGTAGTCAAAATCAATACACCTGGAATTTTTTTAAGGGACGGCTTTGAGAAGGACAGTTTGTCGGTGTATGGTTTTAATATAGAGTATTTTGTCGAAGACAACTTTAAAGGATTTTGGATTGGCAGTGGCATTCAGTACTGGAAAGGAAGTGTTGGTCATTTCGCCGAAACAGCAAGAGGCAAATACGAATATATTAGGATGCCGATAGGCGGTGGGTATGTTTGGAAATTCTTTCCCAATCTCTATCTGAATTGTTGGGGCGGCTTTTATCTTTTTGTTCTGGGGGACAAAGAAATTTTGGTCGGAAACAGAACAGCGTTTATCGATGATGTAGTTCCTATAGTTTCCGTTGCTGTTGGGTGGCATTTCTGAAGGCGAGTTTCATGGCTCGATCAACCCATGCTTTTGAGCTTTGCTCCCACGCTCGTTCACAAGGCTGCAGGCACAGATTTTTCGATCAACCATGCAATCGTGTTTTTGCGAAAGAGCTCCAAGTCGGCAATCATCACCGGTTTGATCATGAAGGCCGGAATCGCGTCGATCTGAAATTGGCTCAACGTGTAGGCCAACGTTTCCGGCGCCAATCCCGCGTCTTTCTGTTGTGCCAATTCAAAGTAGTTTGGAATCGTGTAGCCCGCTTGATCGAGAAAATAGAGATCGAGTAGGTCTTTGATTTCCGTTCGGCCCAACGCTGCACAGATTTTGTTGGCAGTGATATCTGCAATCGAGTCGACTAAAACGTTGCCGAAACGATTAGCCGGTTTAATCGAAGCGGCATAGTCTCGCGAGAAATGCAGCGTAAGCGGCGCGTCGGGAGCGCCTACGCGAAGATGTTTGAAGTATGACGTAATCCGCACCGAGGCAAACGCAATTTCGAGTTGCAAACAAGCTTTGTTGACGATTGCCTCCGCGGCTTGAAACGCTTCGTCGTTTTGCGTGAAAAGATCAAGGTCTTCCGAATAGCGATGATGGAGATAAAACGCGCTCAACGCCGTTCCGCCGGTCAGATAAAAATCCTGCGTGTGCTGAAAAAAAGCCGTCAGGAAATTACTCTGCAGCGGCGTGAGAATACTCGTCGGATTTGATGACGCCATGTGCGATCCATTGCTGATACATGAATTCCCAAAACTTTCTTTCGCGGCCGAGGCGCGGGAGCAAACGTCCGCGGTATTCGAGAAAATCTTTTAACGTGATGAACTTCCATACGTCGGCATAGCGCGCGTCGCGCAGGAGCTTCGCCATGAGCCAGAGCTTGCGCGCTTCGTCGCCTTCCGCGAGCATGCGTTTGACCTCGCCGACGGTGTAACGATAGTCCCACATGAAATAGGGAACAATATCGTCGTGAGAGAGATCGAGAAGCGGATGTGTTGTCATTTTCTATTTCGGCAAAGTATTTGTCGAACCGTAGAAGTTGTGTGAATGTATTCGTCACCCATGCTTGAAGCAAGGACAATTTTAGCCCATTCAGGAATTTCTCATGTCTTCTCCTCAACCCAAAGATCATCGCGATCTACTCAAACGCGCGTTGCTCAAGATCGACAACCTGCAAGCGCAGCTCGATAAACAGCACGAGCCGATTGCCGTCATCGGCATGAGCTTGCGCTTTCCCAACGGCGCAAATGACCCCGAACAATTTTGGCAAGTGCTGCGCGATGGCGTGGATTGCATCACCGAGATTCCCGCGAATCGTTGGAACGTGGAGGACTATTACGACCCCGATCCGAATGCACCCGGCAAGATGTACACGCGCTGCGCCGGCTTCATCGATAACGTCGATCGCTTCGATCCGCAATTTTTCGGCATCGCCCCGCGCGAAGCGCAGAGTATGGATCCGCAACAACGTTTGCTGCTCGAAGTCACGTGGGAAGCATTGGAGCGCGCGGGGCAAGCGCCGAGCAAACTCGCGGGCAGTCGCACCGGCGTTTATGTGGGCATCAGCGGCAATGACTATTCGCATCTGCATTCCACTGCCGGCGGCTCGGAGCACATCGATACGTACTTCGGCGCGGGCGTGGCGCACAGCATTGCTTCGGGCCGCATTTCTTACGTGCTCGGCTTGCAAGGTCCGAGCGTGTCGGTCGATACGGCGTGCTCGGCTTCGCTCACGGCAGTGCATCTCGCGTGTCAAAGTTTGCGCGCGAGCGAAACCGATATGGCGCTCGCCGGCGGCGTGAACGTCATTCTCTCGCCCGACGGCATCATCACCGCATCGCAAGCGCGCATGCTCTCGCCCGAGGGCCGCTGCAAAACGTTCGATGCTTCTGCGAACGGCTACGTGCGCTCCGAAGGCTGCGCCATCATTGTGCTCAAGCGGCTCTCCGATGCACTTGCGAACGGCGACAACATCCTCGCGCTCATTCGCGGCACCGCGGCGAATCAAGACGGGCGCAGCGGCGGCCTCACTGCGCCGAACGGTGAAGCGCAGCAAGCCGTGATACGCGAAGCGCTCGCGAACGCGAAACTCAAGTCTGAGGATATTTCTTATCTCGAAACGCACGGTACCGGTACCGCGCTTGGCGATCCGATTGAAGTGCAGGCAATCGGCGCGGTGTTTGGCGCGAGCCATTCGAAAGAGCACCCGCTGTTGATTGGCGCAGTGAAATCCAATATCGGTCATCTCGAGGCCGCGGCCGGCATTGCGGGTCTCGTCAAAACTATTCTCGCGTTGCAGCACCAAAAACTGCCGCCGAGTTTGCACGTGCGGCAATTGAACCCGCACATCGCGTGGGAAAAATTGCCGGTAAGAGTGACGACCGAATTGACGCCGTGGGTCGCGCATGAAGGCAAGCGCATCGCGGGCGTGAGCTCGTTCGGATTCAGCGGCACGAATGTCCACGTCGTTGTTGAAGCGTGGGAAAACCGGGAGAATCGGAGAGTTGGAGAAGTTGCCCCGTCTCCGCTTCATCGTCTGCTCGCGCTCTCGGCGAAGAATGACGCCGCATTGCGCGAGTTGGCGAAAAATTATGCGCAACATTTCGCGGCGAACACTGAGCATTCGCTTGCGGACGTGGCATTCACCGCAAACGCGGGGCGCGCGCATTTCAATCATCGGATCGCCCTCGTGGCGGAAACACGCGAGCAGGCGCGCGCGCAGCTTGCGGCTTTTGTCGTTGATGAAAAGCCCGCGGGGTTGCAGTGCGGCAAGATTGAAGATGGCCATCGCGCGGAGGTTGCTTTTCTCTGCACCGGACAAGGCGCGCAATATCATGATATGGGCAAGCAGCTTTATGAAACGCAGCCCGTGTTTCGCGCCGCGTTGGATAAATGCGGCGCGCTGCTGCGTTCGTATTTGGAAAAACCGCTGCTTTCAGTTTTATATCCGGAAATGAGTGCCGAGCAGAGCGACACCCCCATCAAGGGGGGAATTGCAGTGGAGACGCAACTAGCATCCGGTGTCCAACAACCAGCAACCAACAACCAGCAACTCACAACCAACAACCTTCTCGATCAAACTGCCTACACCCAACCTGCGCTTTTTGCCATCGAATACGCGCTCGCGGAGTTGTGGCGTTCGTGGGGAATTGCGCCATCGTATGTGATGGGCCACAGCGTCGGCGAATATGTTGCCGCCTGCGTCGCGGGCGTGTTTAGTTTGGAAGATGGTTTGAAGTTGATTGCAACTCGCGCGCGGCTCATGCAGGCTTTGCCACAAAACGGCAGCATGGCCGCGGTGTTCGCGCATGAAGAGACGGTGCGCAAAGCGGTCATGACGCAGCTCGATAAAGTCGATGTGGCCGCGATCAACGGGCCGGAGAATGTAGTTATCTCCGGTGCGCGCGAGGCGGTGGATGAAATCTTGCGCCAGCTTGAAAGTGAGGGTCACAGAAATAAACCGCTCGTTGTGTCGCACGCGTTTCATTCGCCGTTGATGGAGCCGATGCTTGATGAGTTCGAACGCATTGCGAGCGAAATCAAATATTCTGCGCCGCGCATTCCGTTGCTCTCGAATCTCACGGGGCAATTCGTGGCGGATGACGAGATGACGAGTGCGCGGTATTGGCGCAAGCACGTGCGCGAGGCCGTGCGCTTTGCCGAAGCAATGGCGACGCTGCAGGAACACGCGTGCAAAATCTTTGTCGAAATCGGTCCGAGTCCGACTTTGTTGAGTATGGGACAGCGTTGTTTACCTGAGCACTCCGCAATATGGCTGCCGTCTCTGCGCAAAGGTCGTGACGATTGGCAACAGATGCTCGAAACGCTTGCCGGGCTTTATGCGCAAGGCGTGAATGTTGATTGGGAAAATTTTCATCGCGATCAGGCGCTTCACCGCGTGGTATTGCCGACGTATCCTTTTCAACGCCAGCGTTATTGGTCGAAGGCCGCGGAGCGGCATGAGAAGAGCGAGGATCGAGAGTCGAAGATCGTGAGTTCGCGATCTTCTATCCTCAATCCTCAATCCTCGATTCTCCATCCTCTGCTCGGTCAACGCCTGCGCTCCGCGTTGCAAGAGATTCAATTCGAGACCGTGATTGATTTGAACGCGCTGCCGTTTTTGCGCGAGCATCAATTTCAGGGCACACCGGTCATGCCCATGACGGCCTTCGTCGAAATGGCGCTCGCCGCGGCGCGTGAAGTTTATGGCCATGGCACGCATGTTTTGGAGCAATGCGTCATTCATGAAGCTCTGCTCTTGCCCGAGGAAGAAACGCGGGTGGTGCAGTTTATTCTCTTGCCGGAAAACGAAACGCAAAGCGCTTTCCGAATTTTTGGCGCGAGCATGAATGTGGGCGGCACGCAAACACAGTGGCGGCTGCATGCAAGCGGGCGGCTTCACGTTGTAAACGCGTCGGATGATTCTCGCGCGGATTTAGCAACGCTGCGGCAACGTTGCAGTCATGCACTCGATATGTCGGCATACTATGAACGCTGCCGCGTTGCCGGCATTGCGCTCGGGCCGCGCTTTCAAATCCTCGCACAGACATTCGCGGGCGACGACGAGGCGCTTACCAGAGTGCAAGCGCCGGCAGCGCACGAGGAACAGTATTGTATTTCACCGGAGGCGCTTGCCGCGTGTTTGCAATTGAGTGCGGCGTTGCGGCAAAATAATGAAGCCGGAGTTCATGATTATGTGCCGGTCGGTTTTGACCGCATGAGCGTTTATCGCGAACGGCTCTCCACGTTTTGGTGTCACACAACATTGCGCGAGCGATCGAATGCGGAGGTCTGGGCATGCGATATCGTGCTTTATGATGATGAAGGCCGTTGCTCTGCGCGCATTGACAATGTGCAATTTCGCCGGTGGCAAAACACAAAGATTGCGGATTGGTTTTATGAAGTGGAATGGCAGCCGCAAGCGCTCACGGCGGCGGAAGAAAGCAACGTGGCCGCGCAGAAGTGGCTGCTTTTCGCGGATAGTTCCGGGCTTGCAGTGGAAGTTGCCGCGCAACTGCGAGAACGCAAGGCCTCGGCGGTTTGTGTTTATGCCGGAGAGAGTTTCGCGCGCATCAATGAGAATGAATGGCGCGTCAATCCTGATCGCAGCGAGGATTTTGGCCGCCTGTTGCAAGAGGCTGGTATGCCGCACGGCATTATTCACAGTTGGAGCCTCGCAGCGGTCCACGATGATTCTCTCCCTGCGGAAAAAATCATGGCCGAGGCAAAATTGCTCTGCGGCAGCGTGTTGCATTTGGTGCAGGCCTGTTTGCGCGCCCACGCGGTGCATATGCCGCGACTTTGCCTACTCACGCGAGGCGCGCAAGCCGTGGAGCGGAACCACGCCTCGCCGCTTCAACCCGTACAAACTGCGCTCTGGGGCTTGGCAAACGTCATCGCATTGGAGCATCCAACTTTACAATGCCGCTGCTTTGATCTCGATCCCACGCCCACGCTGACTGCATCCGAGGAGGCCGCGCGTTTGCTGCACGCAATCGTTTCGAACCCGCGCGAGCAAAAAGTCGCTTGGCGCAAAGAGCAACGTTATTGCGCGCGCATTGTGCCGTTAGCATCGTCTGAACAAGAAAAGAGCATCCAGCAACACGCAACCTACCTCATCACCGGCGGACTCGGCGCGCTGGGGTTGCACGTTGCGAAGTGCTTGGCGGAGAACGGCGCGCAGCACATTGTTTTGCTGGGAAGAAGAGCGCCTTCGGCAAAAGCGCAAACCGTGATCGCGAGCATGAAGCAAATGGGCGCGAACATTGTCGTTGCCGCGCTCGACCTCACACAAGAGAATGAAGTGCGCCGTTTGCTGGATGAGATTGCGACCACACTGCCTCCGTTGCGCGGCATCATTCACGCCGCGGGCGTGCTGGATGACGGCGTGCTCGTGCAGCAAGATTGGTCGCGCTTCGAGCGGGTGCTGGCGCCGAAAGTTATTGGGGCGTGGCATCTGCACCGTTTGACGAGAGAGCTGCCGCTCGATTTCTTCGTGCTCTTTTCTTCGATCGCTTCGATGTTCGGTGCGGCGAGCCAATCGAACTACGCCGCCGCGAATGCGTTTATGGACGGGCTAGCACATTATCGTCGGGCCAAAGGGTTGCATGCAATCAGCATCAATTGGGGACCGTGGGCCGAAGGCGGCATGGTGACGGAACAAGGCGCGCGCACGGCGCAACGTTTGGCGCAACAAGGCTTGCAAGTGATCGCACCCGAGCAAGGCGTGCACGCATTGCAACGATTGCTTGGCGGGACGCAGGCGCAAGCCGGCGTGTTGCCGGTGCATTGGCGCAAATTTCTCGCGCAATATCAAAACAGCGATGAACCCGCGCTGTTCGCGCACATGCGGCAAATCATTTTTCCCCATGAACAACGCGCACACGCCACCGCGAACAGGATTTCCATTCTGGAGAAATTAAACGACGCTCTGCCCGCGGAACGATTTGAGCTTTTGACCGCACATGTGCGGGAGCAAGTCGTGCAGGTATTGGGACTCGACACGACTCAAACGCCGGCCTTGCACCAAGGCTTGACCGCGCTCGGCATGGATTCGCTCATGGCCGTGGAATTGAGCAATCGCTTGCGCGCAAGCTTGGGCCGCGCGTTGCCTGCGACGCTGGCATTTGAATTTCCAAGCATAGCCGCGTTGACGCAGTATCTCGCCACGGAAGTTTTGCAATGGGACACCTCTGGAAAAGTTGAAACGAAATCCAACGACGCGCAAAGCGGCAAGGCGAACATTCAACAAGAGATCGAACAAATTGCTGAAGGCAAGTTGGAAGACTCGTTGCTGCAAGAGTTGGAAGAAGCGGGATATTGAAGTGATTGTGATCGAGTGACGCACGCTTGTGTGAAAGGTGTCGCGAATATGCACTTGCAAAAATGCCTAATGACTTTGCGCGATCAAATCCGGTAATCCCATCTGATTAGTGCCGATATTGATCGGCAAAACTGTTTCAGCGAGCAACAAGTTTTTTCTGCCTTCACAATCGGCTTTCCATCTTTATCACCTCAGTTTTCCTCTTTTTGAAATTACTCAGCTTTGTAGCACTGCGGCTATATTTGATCAATGTGCTTCGAACGCTGTCAATTTCGGCTTGCACATTGTGCGACACAAAACATAAGCGTGTGACATCTTTTCAAAGCAAGACGCGGCTTCGTCTGGCCTCGCATAGAACGCTCCGATGCAACACTACTTCAATCCCAGTTATATCTTCCTTGACATGATTTCAGGTGGTGAGAATGAGTTCGTCCGTGAAAGACGCAAACACTGACGCGCTGAAGCGCGCATTATTTGCCGTGAAAGACATGCGCGCCAAACTCGAAGCGCTCGAGCAGGCGAAGAAGGAACCCATTGCCATTATCGGCGCGGGCTATCGTCTGCCCGGCGACGTGCACGACGCGGAATCATTTTGGCAGGTTTTGCGCACAGGTCGCGATACCGTCGCGGAGATTCCCGCGGATCGCTGGGATCGCGACAAGTATTACGATCCCGATCCTGATGCGGCGGGTAAAATGTATACGCGCTCCGGCGCATTCGTCGCGGATATTGATAAGTTCGATCCGCAATTTTTCGGCATGGCGCCGCGCGAGGCCGCGAGCCTTGATCCGCAACAACGCATGCTGCTTGAAGTGGCGTGGGAGGCGTTCGAGAACGCGGGCTATGCGCCGAACAAACTGGCCGGCTCACCCACCGGCGTGTTCGTCGGTTTCAGCAATCATGATTTCGCGAATTATCTGCGCGATGAAAACGGCGCGACCGGCATCGATCCTTATAGCGGCACCGGCGGCGCGGCGTGCATTGCCGTGGGCCGCATTTCATACGTGTTGGGATTGAACGGCCCCAACTTCGCGGTGGATACGGCGTGCTCCTCTTCGCTCGTTGCCATTCACACGGCCGTTCAAAATTTGCGCAGCGGCAAAACGGATCTCGCGCTTGCCGGCGGCGTCAATCTCCTGCTCATTCCCGATCCGAATATTTATCTTTCACGCATGCGCGCGCTCTCACGCGACGGGCGTTGCAAAACTTTTGACGCGAGCGCGGACGGCTATGGCCGGGGCGAAGGCTGCGCGCTCATCGTGCTCAAACGTCTTTCCGAGGCGCAACGCGACGGCGACCACATTCTCGCGCTCATTCGCGGCAGCGCCATCAATCATGACGGCAAGAGTAGCGGCCTCACGGTGCCGAATGCGCACGCGCAACAAGCCGTGATTCGCGCCGCGCTTGCGGATGCGGGCATTGATCCGTTGCACGTGAGTTATCTCGAAGCGCACGGCACGGGCACGCCGCTCGGTGATCCGATTGAAATACGCGCCGCGGCCGCAGCTTTGTGCAAAGGCCGCTCGCATGAATCGCCGCTCCTTGTCGGCTCTGCGAAAACTAACTTCGCGCATCTCGAAGCGGCGGCGGGCATTACCGGCCTGCTCAAAGTCGTGCTTGCTTTGCAACACAAAGAAATCCCGCCGCATCTGCATTTCAACAATCCCAACCCGCACATTCCGTGGCGCGAGCTGCCGCTTCATATTCCGACCGAAAGGATGAAGTGGGAAGGCATCAACGGCGAACGCATCGCAGGCGTAAGCTCGTTTGGCTTCAGCGGAACGAACGCGCACATCGTGCTGCAACAAGCCAATAACGATAAAAAAGAAAAAGAGCCAAGTTCGAACTTGCAACTTGCTCCTTGCTCCTTGCTCGCTCTGTCCGCAAAGAGTGAAGAGGCGCTACGCGCATCGGCGCAACGCTTTGCACAACATTTGACCGTGCATGAAGAAATTGCATTGCATGATCTCGCGTATTCGGCGAACACGGGGCGCGCGCATTTTGAAAAACGGCTGGCCGTGTTGGCGGATTCGACTTCTTCGTTGCGCGAGAAGCTGGCAGCTTTTGCCGCGCAGCAATCCGCGCCGAATGTTCTGACCGGCGTGTGCTCGGAGAACGAGCGTCCGAAGATCGCTTTTCTCTTCACCGGCCAGGGCGCGCAATATATCGACATGGGTCGCGAGCTTTATGAAACGCAACCGGTGTTTCGTGAAGCGTTGGATAAATGTGATGCGCTGCTGCGGCCTTATTTGGAAGTACCGCTGCTCGAAGTGTTGTTCAGTAATTCCCCCCTTGAGGGGGGAATCGCGGTGGCGGAACAATCGGCATCCAGCAACGAGCAACAAGCAACGCCAAGCGCCATGCCCTTTGCCCCTTGCTCCTTGCTCGATCAAACGCGCTACACGCAACCCGCGCTCTTCGCGCTTGAATACGCGCTCGCGCAGTTGTGGCAATCATGGGGCGTGCAACCGAGCGCTGTGCTCGGCCACAGTGTGGGCGAATATGTTGCCGCCTGCGTGGCGGGCATGATCAGTTTGGAAGAGGGTTTGAAGTTGATTGCCGCGCGTGGACGCTTAATGCAAGCGCTTCCTCAAAACGGCGCAATGGCGGCAATCTTTGCGGACGAGGAGAAAGTTGAACCCGCGCTCATTGGTTACGAACAGCGCGTGTCCATTGCCGCACTCAACGGCCCGCGCAACCTCGTCATCTCCGGCGAACGAGACGCGATTGAAGAGCTGGTTAAAAAGTTTGAAGGACTTGGCCGCAAAAGCAAAGCGCTCACGGTGTCGCACGCGTTTCATTCGCCGTTGATGGAGCCGATGCTCGATGATTTCGAGCGCATTGTGAGTGAGATTACATTTCGTGCGCCGCGAGTGCCTCTCATTTCCAATCTCACCGCGCGGCCGCTGGCTTTTAGCAACCAGCAACCAGCAACCAACAACGATCCACAATCTACGAGCTACGATCCGCGCACCTACTATCGTCGTCACGCGCGCGAGGCCGTGCGCTTCTCCGCTTCGATGCAAACCGCGCACGAGATGGGCTGCACCGTTTTTCTCGAACTCGGGCCGCATCCTGTGTTGCTCGGCATGGGACGTGAATGTTTGTACGATGCGGAAAAGTCGGCATGGTTGCCTTCTTTGCGCAAAGGCCAGAGTGATGCGCTTGAAATCATGAGAAGCGCGGCGACGCTGTACACGCGCGGCGCGGAAATTAATTGGGAAAATTTCACGCTGCGTGGCCGGCGCATTCCATTGCCCACGTATCCGTTTCAACGTGAGCGGCATTGGATTGAAAAAAGAAAAGGGAAGATGGAAGGTAGAGGATCGAAGTTTGCAGGTGATGATGCACAATCCTCGA
>JABWAN010000085.1 GCA_013361015.1 Candidatus Zhuqueibacterota bacterium
GCCCTGGAATATTTGGGCGCGTTGGCTCTTGCCTTTGCTGATGATTTGGCTTGCGCTCGGACTCGTTGCATTGCTCGTCGCGCATGCGATTGCACTGGGGCCGTTTTGAAGACTCGTGCTTTTGCTTTTTGAAGCCTGCGAAGCGCTTTAAGTCAGCTAGGTCAGTTAGCCACCTAGGTAAACAAACAAAGAAGAAAAGCAATAACGCGCAGCGACAAACCATAAAAAAAGTTATGACCTGGGCACGAAAGAGGTGCCACGACTCAATCGTTGGGCGGATTTATTTAGTGATTCTCATGTTGACTCATCCCGTCGTACTTTCATATCACTTGGTCGATCGCCGATTTGATTTCGGCATTACGTGGGTTACGCCGCGCCAATTTGAACGGCAAGTGGCGTGGCTTGCGGAAGACGGATACCGCACGCTTTCGCTCTCTGCTTGTTTGCAATCCGAATTTCAACTTCCCCCCAAAGCTGTTGTGCTCACATTCGATGACGGTTTTCGTGCGTTGATGAAGCACGTGCTGCCCGTACTGGAGCGCTACGGGTTTGTCGCAACCGTTTTTCCTGTAGCGGGATATGTCGGCGAGCAGAACCGGTGGGACTACAATCTGTTCTGGCGCAGAATGTGGCATCTTGATTGGAATGAGCTGCGGGAACTTTTGGCGGCAGGATGGGAGGTAGGCAGCCATTCGATGCGCCACGCTTATTTGCCTTCGCTCTCTCGCGCAGAATTATTACACGACTTGCGCCAATCAAAAGAAAGGCTAGAACAGAACCTGCAAATTCCAATTCACCATCTTTCACTTCCATTCGGGCGGGGCAATTTGCGCGTGCTGGAATGTGCCTTAGACGCCGGTTATGCCAGCGTCGCAACTTTGGGGCAGGAATTCGATCTTGCGGACAGCAGCCTTTCAGGAATTAGTGCCGATCGCAGACTTCGCCTTTTCTCACGACGCGGGATTTATCTGCATGATACGCTGCGCAGTTTTCGCCGCCGCGTGCAAGCTCCCATGAATTCTCAAAGCGAACGACTCCGGCAACAAGCGATCAGTGTATTCTCGTACGGCACAGTGCTGCTCAAAGCTTTGCGCCAATCCCAACATTGCGAAAAAAGCCTTGAAATTTAGGTCAAACTTTCTCAGCTTGATGGCGTTGTGAGCCATGAGAGTGCGGAGTCAAGCATGAACACACGCCGGACTAAAAAGCAATCGTATACGATTCGTGAGGTGAGCCAAATCACCTCGCTGAAGTCGTACGTGCTGCGCTATTGGGAAACGGAGTTTGACGAGTTGCGTCCCAAGAAAGATCGCAACGGCAATCGCACGTATCGCATTGAGGACATCAAGCTCATTTTTCTCATCAAGAAGCTGCTGTATGAAGACAAGTATACGATCGAAGGCGCGCGCCAGCGTTTGCAGGCCGTGCAGAAGAGCGGGCAGCAACTGGATTTCTCCTTTGATCGCCTGCGCAAAGAGGACGCTGCTTTCGAAATAAAAAAAGGCTTGGAGGAGATTCTCGTGCTGCTCGACCAGTCCAATCATCCGGAAAGCGGGCCTCGAAAAGTCACGGTTGTTGCAGACCATAAAAAGAAAAAATCTCCAAAGCGTGTTCGGCAGCCCGCGCTGCCCGACAATCTTACCTCCGTTTCTTCCAACGGTATGCACGTGCCTTCGGACACGATTACGGATTGAATCAGCACCCGATTTTTTTCGCTCATCACCAAACTCTCGCCGCCCCCAAATCTCGCTGCCTTCGAATCAACTGGAGGTTGATCTCCATAGTGAGGAAGCATGAAAAACTCGCTCAAATTCATTTTGGCTTTCGTGTTGTGTTATGGTTTTTTCGGTACAACGCTTGACGTGCGTGCACAGACCCTCGGGAAGCCCTCTTGGTCGAAAAAGTTGAGCACGCGTACGGTATTTTTTCGCGAAGGTTGGTCGCGAGAATTTGCGCTTAAAAAACCGGCGCATGTGGTTGCGATGTTGCAGCTTTCTGCCGATACCAATTGGGAAGATGCTGCACGACCTGCGGCGCTGTTGTCGATTGCCGTCGATGGCCGGTTGTGCTCGCATCTCGTGACTTATGCCGGCAAAGAATATCATCCTTATGAAGTTCATCTCGGCCTCGTGCCCGAAGGGCTGCACACTTTGGAGATTCTGCGCGCGGACACGACGGAGGCAAAGATCGAAATGCGCATCGTCAACGTGCAGATCGAGGTTTATGAAAGCGAGCATCCGTTTTATCCTGTTCTCGCGCACGCACCGGTTCTCTTTGGCCGCAAAGAGATGCGCACTTCCGACGTTCCGTTGTTGCTTGCATATGACCTTCACTGGGAGGGCAACGTTGCCGGCTCACGCTTGCAAGCCATCGAGTACACAATGGTATTCAGCAATGAAGCCGGCGGCACGCTGCCGCCGGGATTGCTGCATCGTTGGGGGCGATACACCGATATTGAATGGGTCTATCGCGTCGAGCTGGCGGCCGAGGGCAGGAAACGTACGCATGCCTACTTTCAAGGCAAAGAGCATGCAACGTTCCCGTTTCGAGGTGGCTTTGAAAATGACCAACCCACGTTGCAGGTTGCCACTTTGAACAACATGTTCTCCGATACCCTCACGACCAAGCTGCGTTTTTCCTTGCCCCCGAGTTTGGAAATTCCGACCGAAGGCCCGCGCGAGCGCCTCATGCTCGAAGCACCGTGGCTCTGGCAAGTAAGCGCCGCTGAAGCGCGGCGCGAGCAAAGAGGCGTTAGCGATTCCACTGCGATTTCGGATTTGCGCAATTATGTGTTCGTGGAATTCGCGGCGCAGCCCTTGGACACAATGCGAGAATGCGGCGGCTATTTTGTCGTGAAATATCGCAATCACCCGCTGGAGTATGCCTCGAGTTTGTGGTCGCCCAAGCTGGTGATTCGCTCGAAACAGCCGTTTGTGCGCCAAACCGCGATTCCCTTGTTGAGCGATACGAAACCTGAAGACCTTGTGCGCTTGGATTTTGTCGCGGATGAGAGGGGCGGGCCGATCGTGTTGACGGAAATCTTGAGCCTCTTTTCTCTCGATGAGCAAGATACGCCGCGCAATTGGCAACCGGGATGGCGCGGGCGCGTGGAGCTGCAGCCCGGCGAACGCACGCGGTTTTACGTGGAGGGTTTTCAAATGAAACGTGCGAAGATTATGCGCTTGGCGGAAGATTGGTTTTTTAAACCAGATCCGTGGCTGCAAGGCAGCGCGGAAAAATGGGGTGAAGGCGAGATTCACGAGGCGCTGTGGCCGAAAGTCCGTGCCGGCTCCTCGTGGGCAGAGCAGGGCTACGGGAGTTATGCCGGAGTCGCTTGGTATCGCAACCACTTCAAGCCGGAAGTTTCCTGGCGTGGCGAAAAAATGTGGCTGGTGCTGGGCGAGGTTGAAGGCGAGTGCGAAGTTTGGATTAACAACAAAAGCGTTAGCGTTGCCACGCAACCTCGCGGCGAGAACGAATCGCCGTATCGCATGGCTGATTTGACGCCCAATATTCAATTCAATAGGGACAATCTGCTTGTAATTCGTGTCAATGGCAACGGTCAATCCGGTGGAATCGTTGGCCGGCCGGTTGGAATCTCCAATGTGCCGGAGGCATTGCTTCTGGAGACTCAGGTCTACCCTCAGAAATTGAGCGGCGGGAATGCGTCAAAATAATTCACTGTAGCACATAATTTATCTTGCATTTCTTAAATACTGAAGGTACTATCAAGTCATCAATTTTGAGCTACAAGGGCTGATCCCGGCCCGCCTGTTGATTTCCGGTACAGGCATTAACAACCCGACAGGAGACCACTGTGAAGTCCCCCAAAGATTTTTGTAAACGAAGTAATGGGGATGGCGAAAAGAGTGGAGGGAATGATCATGAACGGATTCATAATTCTCTCTTGCGAGCACAAGCCGGTGATACGGTCGCGATCAACGATTTGTGTTCATATGTGTGGAAAGTGGCATATCGCAGAGTCGCGAGCCTGCCGTTACCAGCAATTTATTCGAGGGAGGATTTCGCGCAAGACGTTGTGATCGACTTTTTGGAGCAACTCGTCAACATCCGCAATCTACGCTTCTGGATTCTGCGTGTTTGTCTCGGGGCGCAAGGCCGGGCGTTTCGGAAATTTCACGAGAAGACTACGACTAGGTTCGAGATTTTTCCGGTTGCAGAGGAAAATAATTTCGAAACCCGGCAGTTGGAGCGAATTGATGTTGCCAATGCACTTGCAGAGTTGAAGCCCGGCCAGCGTGAGATTGTGTATTTAAGATATGTTGAAGATTTATCCTTTGCCCGAATAGCCGAGCTCCTGGGCTCGAGCGAAGGTGCGGTCAAAACCGATTTCTGGCGAACCAAGCTGAAATTGAAACATCTGTTGAGCTCAAATCTTGGGGAGGGTCAACCTCATGAATCTCACTCGCGCCGAGCATAAGGAATTGTTGCGCGCGCTGCGTTTGGAAGAAGAGATTCCCGCGCATCTTGCCGAACGTGCACAACAGCACATTAAAAACTGCAGCAAATGCCGACTCATTCTGGCAGAGGCCGGCCAGCTCAAAAAGAAGTTGAAACCCGTTTTGGGAGCCTCGCATCCGACTGCGGATGAACTGCTGGCCTATTTGACTTCCGTAGATTCGGCATCGCATGAATACACGAGCACAAGCTCAGCAGAATCCTCTCAAAAAGTTCATGACCACGTGCAAACGTGCAAGCTCTGCCGCAATCGCGTGCAGCATTTGGAGGGTGAGATCAAGCAAGTTGAGAGTATTATGCGGAATGTGGGGAAAGAACTTGCCTTTGAACAAGATTATCATACGACGCAATCTCTTCCCTTCCCGCGTTCCCTACCGCACAAACGCAAATTCGCTTTGCCGCCCATACCGAGGGCAATCCTGCCGGTTGTTGGCGCTTGTGCTGCGCTGCTGTTGATGTTTTTTGTGAGCCTTTTGACGCAATCCGAATCCTACTTGCTGGCCAATCTTCAAACAGACAATCTGGATGTGCTGCCTAGATATCACAGCAAAGCGAGCGGGGAAGCGGCCCTAGTCATTGCAGAAGAGTTGATTGGCAAGGGTGACTATGCGGAAGCTCGAAGTGTGCTAGTAGACGTTAGCGCTGAGGGCATGCCCCCAAATCAGGTTTTGCGGCTGCAGCTTTACGATATGATGCTGACGCTCAAGTTGGCGCACCGTACCTTCTTTTTTCTCTTTCCACATTTCGAAAAAGCCGGCGTGCACACGGCCTTGCAGCGCATGGAAGCGGAGTTGAACTCCTACGAGGCCGCGCCCTCCGATGCGAACGAGGCCGCCTATTGGGGCTTGGCGCACTATTACTGCGCCAAAGCCTATCTCATGCTGGAAGACAGGCCGAATGCCTTGCAACATTTACTGAAGGCGAAGCTAACGGCACACCAACGCCGGTACGAAACTGACGAATTGATCCAAGCGCTCGGCTCGCAATAAAAGCCACGCGCCTCCCTTCCCGATTGAACCACTCTCATTCCCGCCTCTCCTGAAACTTATGGATGATCGTGCCGTATCATGCCGCCATCGATCAATCATGGGTAAGTTTTCAGTGTTGTTGCAAGCAATTCCTGCCTTCAACGATCATTCCATTCACTACACAAGGAGAGGCCCAATGCACTTGTCACGCCGTGTTGCCAGCGTTTTCTTTGCAATTACCGCCACCGCAACTTTCTCACAATATCAGCCCGGAGTGAATAACAACATTACTCTACTGGGACATCAGCACGAATACGATTCATACTCGAACATTTGGGGATACACCGATGCCCGCGGCAATGAGTATGCACTGCTCGGCACGGACATCGGTCTTTCGATCGTCAACATCACCGATCCCGCCAATCCGATTGAAGTGGATTTTATACCCGGCCCCGGCCCAACGGCATGGCGTGAAATCAAAGTCTATAACAATTTCGCTTATGTTGTAAGTGAGGCTACCGCGCCGGTTGAATTTACCGGTATTCAAGCCATCGATCTTTCGACCTTGCCCGATTCCGGCTCGTTTTTTTATTCCTCGCATTGGCCCAATGTCGGCACACCTACAACACCGGCACATGCTCACAGCATTAGCGTTGACAAAGAAGGCTATCTCTACATTCAAGGCGGCAGAGCCACAGCCGGCACCGGAGGAGTTAACGGCGGCATACGTATTTTTAGTTTGGCTGATCCGCTCGTGCCCATTCCAGTCGGTTACTACAGCCCTCGTTACGTTCATGATTCATTCGTGCATGGCCATCTCCTCTTCAACAGCAACATCAACAACGGCGGGCACATTGATGTGCTCGACCTCACCGATCGCGCGAATCCTCGTTTACTCACGCAGATTGTTTACCCGCAAGGATTCTCTCATAATTCCGGCACCACTGAAGACGGCAACTATCTGATTACGACTGATGAAGTCCCCGGCTATACGGTGAAATTTTGGGATATTCGCGTATTGTGGGATAGCGATCCCAGCAATGACGGCGACATCGAATTGGTGGCAGAGTACATCGGCGATCCGGAGCAGATCGCTCACAATGTACACATTCGCGGCAACTATGCATTCCTCTCGCATTATGTCGAAGGCGTGAAAATTCTGGATATTCACGATCCGCGCGACCCGGTGGAAGTTGGATACTTCGATACCTATCCGGATCATGGCGAAGGCTTTGCCGGCGATTGGGGCGTGTTTCCTTATTTTCCCTCCGGCAATTTTGTGGTTTCGGATATGCAAACCGGTCTTTACGTGTTCAAATTCGACACGGTGGTTGCAGGCGGTGTAGAAGGTAGAATCACGAACAGAGAAACCGGCGCGCTGTTGGATAACGTTACGGTGCGCTTCGTTGAAGCCAACAAGAGGGTATCAAGCGATGCGAATGGCAGATACCGCCTGCGTACGAACGCCGGTAGGCATACGCTCGTCGTATCGCGCATTGGTTTCTACGCGGATACTTTGGAGATCGAGGCGCCGGCGGGTGCGACGAATTTGCAATTCGACATTGCGCTGCGACCGGAAAATGCTTTTCTCGCAGTGGATGCGGATACCGTGCGCGCCACAGTTGTTCCCGGGGTATCGGCGCAGAAAACCTTAACGCTCAGCAACACCGGCACGGGCACTTTGCGCTATTCCTTGCGTGATGTGAATGGATCAAATACGGCGTTGAGACCACAGCTTCCCAGTTTTCAGCTTGCAAAAGCTTTGGGTCAAAGCCCGCTTCATTTTGCTACACACGCGAGTGCCGCGAATTCGCAATTCGCGGCGAACTTGAAACAAATCATTTCCGATCCCACGGGCGATGTCTTCTTTGGCGCGCGCCCGGATATCACCGGCGTGTTGGCCGAAAAAAGTGCGACCGCGATCGATCTCAAAATCAAGTTTGCGCATCCAATTGACGTCGATAGCTTGGTCGTCAGTTTGGCATTGGACACGGACAATGATCCGAACACGGAGGAGCATTCGATCGGCATTTTCTACAACGATATTGGCCCGGAGTATGATGTCATCATCACCGTTCCGCCGATTCCTCCTGTTGGTGCACCGGCGCGCAGCATCATCATTTTTGATAATTTTCGCGGCGGTGCGCCGATCACCCGCGCAGGCGCCGTCACGGTCAACGCCGACAGTTCGATTTCCGCAACGATCTTTCTTGCTGAACTTCGCAACGATGATGGCAACATGAATGTCGTTGCCGGCGCGTATCATTTTGCGCGATCGATAAACAATAGTCCCACCACCTTTGACGGTGCGCCCAATAACGGGCATGGCACGATTGGTTTGGATCCACATTCGGATGCGGAGTGGTTGAGCGAAACCCCGACCGCGGGCGAGATTGCAGGCTTTGGCTCTCAAGCCGTCACTCTAACGTTTAACACCACAGGATTGGAGGCCGGTGTCTATTCTGCCCTGCTCATTCTCAACTGCAACGATCCCGTAAACTTTGAAAAGCTCATTCCAGTGCAGTTGCACGTCGATCCGAACACGGCTGTGCAAGAAGACCGGCTTCCTCTTGCATTTGCGCTGTCTCAAAATCTCCCCAATCCGTTTCACACTTCCACGCGCATTGAATATCATCTTCCCAAAGCTTCGGAGGCGGAGCTGCAGATTTTCAATTTGCAAGGCCAGTTGGTGCGCACATTAGTCTCCGGCAAACTGGCGCCGGGCCGTGGCGTTGCAATTTGGAATGGCCTCGATCAACGCGGCAAACTTGTCGCGAGCGGGATGTACTTCTTCGTGCTCAAAACGCCGGAGCAAAAGTTTACGCGCAAGCTCGTGTTTGCGAGATAGATTTTTCACCGGCTTGGCGAAGAGCCACGGACAATTGTGGCTCTTCGCTTCAGCCTAGTCCTCAAGCAACACCGTGGCAGGAATACTCCAAATCGGTGACGCTGTTTCCCACGCATATCTTTCCCGCCCCAAAATTAACGTTGGTATCGTTCATCTGAATCGCTATATTCGCGCACTCCTTAAAAAAACTCGTCATCAATGCTGAACTTCAAACGTGAATTTGCCTGCACTCTCGGTCATTCATACCCTCCCATCATCATCTTCTTGGCTGCAACGCGTACACGCTTTCGCGTTGTTTGCGTTCGCCGCCTTTGTTTGTTTTTCTATTGCCGGTTCACACATTAGCCTCGGGCTGCTGGTTATTTGCGTCGCGTTGCACGTTTGGCACTCTCGCCGGTGGCTTCAGCATTCGACTCAAATAGCGCTTGGTTTTGAATGGCCGCTCGCAATTTTTGTGATCGTTTGTTTGATTTCCACGATACTCTCGGATCTACCGTGGCAGAGCTTTCGTAATCTCAAAAATCTGTTGACGATATTGGGCGCGTACACCGTTGCCTACTCATTGCGCACGCATGCCGAATGGCGCAAACCCGCGTTGTGGATTTTCATTCTAAGCGCAACCGGTGCGGCTCTCTGGGGACTAATAAAATTCGGGCTTGGCCTCACGGAAAAAGTCATGAGCACGCAATCGACCACCATGACGTGGGGCGCGATGTCGGCGATGTTCATTTTGATCACACTCGCCGCGGCTAATTTCACGGCCACGGTGCACGAACGTTGGAGTGCGCGGGTCTTTTTCATCCCACAACTCTTTGCTCTTTTTCTCAGCCTCGTGCGCGGCGCATACGTCGGTTTCGCCGCCGGCGTTCTGTACCTGTTGAAACGTCATTGGAAGCGCCTGCTACCCGCGTTTGTTTTATTGGCGATCGCGGGAAGCTTCATTGCGCCCGATACTGTCAGGGCGCGCTTCGCCAGCATGCTCGATCCGCAAAATCCCACACTGCTGGTGCGGCTCACGCAATGGAAGATCGCGACGCGCATCATCGCGGATCATCCCTTTTTCGGAGCCGGCTGGCATGATCTCGCTGCGCTCACACGGCAATACGCGCAACCCGATCCGAATTTGCCCGAGGCCGTTAATCACGACGTTTTCAGAATCGGCCATTACCACAGCACTTATTTTACGCTGGCAACTAGCGGAGGCATGCTCGGCTTTTTATCTTTTGCTTGGTTGATGATTGCCGTGTGGCGCCGTTTGGGCAAAGCGATGCGTTGCTCAATGATTAACATGAATCTCGTCTTCGCCTGTCGCGCCGCGATGGTCAGCTTTCTCGTCGCAGGTTTGTTTGATTGGACCTTCGGCGATGCCGAGGTCGTCACCATGCTTTGGTTTATCGTCGGGCTTGGAATGGGGCAGATAGATTCTCAAACAAAAGAATCGGAAACACATATGGAAAAACGTGAGCAGCGCTGGCGCAAAGCGCAAGTCTACGAGAAGCAGTGGTGGGAAGGCCGGATGGAGGCGCTCGATCTGGGCTACTATCAAGCTTATGCCGATGAGTTGCGTCGTGAGCTCACCGGCTTGATCGTAATCACCAAGCAAACCGCAGTACTCGAAATTGGTAGTGGCCCGGCCGGCATTCTTACGCACCTGGATTGCGAGCGCAAATGCGCAATCGATCCGCTGGAAAATTTTTACGCCGCCGTTCCCAAGTTCGCCGGCTTTCGCGATCGCCGCGTGCGCTACTACGCGGGCCAAGCTGAAGCTTTGCCCTTCGAAGACAATACGTTTGATCTCATCATCAACGACAATGTGCTCGACCATTGTGAAAATCCCCAACGCGTGTTGCAGGAAATGCATCGCGTGCTCAAGACCAATGGCCGCGTCTATTTTCGCATGGTGACGTATCATGCGTGGGGCAAATTCGTTCGTGTGCTGTTGGAAAGATTTCAAATCGACCATGGGCATCCTTACACTTTTTCCAAAACCGATCTCATTTCGGCATTTCAAAAAGCCGGCTTTCAAATTCTCAAGACCATGAGCAAAGGCTATCTGAAAAGCTGGTTGACAGATCTCGGTTCGGGAAGCTGGAAGGGAATCGCCAAAGCGCTGCTTTTCGCTACGCGCGACAAAACGCTCTATGTGCTGGGCAAATGAACTCCGCTCACCGGAAAGACCGCCATTCGCTTGCCCGAACCTCGCTATGACCTTCCTGCAAAAAAGCTCGCTCACGCTCATTACTCGTGTCGGCGGATTCGCGCTGGGCTTCGCCGTGCAAGTTTGGATTGCGCGCGCACTCGGCCCGGCGGGCAAAGGCGAGTACGCAATCTTCACGCTCGTCCCCGCATTGATTGCGCAACTGGCCGGCTCCGGCATTTACAACGCGAATATCTATCTCATCGGAAAGGGGAAGGCGAGTTTTAAAGCCGCAGCGGAAAATACTTTTACCTTATCGCTGCTCGCGAGCGCGGCGCTCGTTGTTCTCTACGGCCTCACGCGTGCGTGGTTTGACAGCGCAATCTTCAAAACGCTGCAACCCGAGATTACGAAGTGGTTCTTCTATGCGCTGCCGCTCAACGTTCTGTTTCTCTCGTTTAATTATCTCGCCCTCGCGCGCGACGATTTTTTTGCCTTCAATCTCCCCAACTTGACGCGCCCGGCGGTCATTCTTTTGGGCATGCTGATTTTGGCATTCATGAGCGCAATGTCATTGCAGAATGCCGTCATCGTTTGGGTCATAGCGAGCCTCCTTTTAGCAATCCATTCGTGGCGGCTGCTCTTCAAGCGCGAACGTTTCGGCCTCGGCTGGCATCGCGCATTGTTTCGTGAGAGCCTGCGCTTCGGTTGGCAAAGCCACCTCGGTACGGTGTTTTACTA
>JABWAN010000086.1 GCA_013361015.1 Candidatus Zhuqueibacterota bacterium
ATCGGCAGTCGCGTGAATTTAGAGCGCGCCCTGCGCCCGACCGACCGTCTCGGCGGCCATTTCGTGCAAGGTCACGTCGATGGCCTCGCGCGCATCGTGAGTTTTGAGAATCAAGCTTCAGGAAAATTATTGCGCGTGGAATTGCCGCAGCCGCTTTTGCCCTATGTCGTTCCCCAAGGTTCCATCGCGCTCGAAGGCGTGAGTTTGACCGTGGCCCGCATTGCAGGAAATCAAATTGGCATTGCACTGATTCCGCACACGCTTGCGAGCACCACGTTGGGCGAAGCGCGCATTGGAGATGCATTGAACGTCGAAACAGACCTGCTTGGCAAGTATATCGCAAGACAAATGCAGTTTCAGAAAGAGGAAGGTTTGACGGAAGGCAAGCTCAAGAGTTTGGGCTACTGATCTGAAGACGATCAAAGCGAGAACGCGGAATTTTAGGAAACCGCACAGATTAAAGCGGATCTACATCGCCAAAAAGTGATCTTAAGGATTCATGCCTGTTCCGCTTTAATCTGCGTTCAACGTTTTAGTGCATAACCTCTATCCTATGATCAAATTCAACACCATCGAAGAAGCCATTGCTGACTATCGTGCGGGCAAAATCTTGATCGTCGTCGATGATGACGACCGCGAGAACGAAGGCGATTTTTGCTGCGCCGCGGAGAAGGTAACGCCGCAGCATATCAATTTCATGGCCAAGCACGGCCGCGGCTTGATTTGCGTGCCGATGACTGCCGGCCGCTTGAATGAACTGGATCTGCATATGATGGTTGCCGACAACACTGCGTCACTCGGCACCAATTTCACGGTGTCTGTGGATGCGAAGCGCAACACCTCCACCGGTATTTCAGCGCACGACCGCGCGGAAACCATCCGCCAGTTGCTCGCGCCCGAAACACGTTCGCACGATCTGGCGCGCCCCGGCCACATCTTCCCGTTGCGCGCACAAGAAGGCGGCGTGCTCACGCGTGCCGGCCACACCGAAGCCGTGGTCGATCTCGCGCGGCTTGCTGGACTCTATCCCGCGGGCGTGCTCTGTGAGATTATGGACGACGACGGTAGCATGGCGCGCGTGCCCGCATTGATGAAACTCGCACGCGAGTTCAATCTTAAAATCATCACCATTCGCGACCTCATCGAATTTCGCCGCCACAAAGAGAAACTGGTGCGCCGCGTGGCTTCCACACGTTTGCCGAGCCGCTACGGCGAGTTTATGCTGCACGTTTATGAATCCGACATCGAGGACAATCATCACATTGCGATTGTCAAAGGTGAGGTTGCCACCGGCGAGCCGACGTTGGTACGCGTGCACTCGCAATGTCTTACCGGCGATATTCTCGGCTCCCTGCGTTGCGATTGCGGCGATCAACTCGCGCACGCGCTCACGCGCATCGAACAAGAGGGGCGCGGCGTTTTGCTTTACATGCGGCAGGAGGGGAGAGGCATCGGCCTCGCGAACAAAGTAAAAGCCTATGCGTTGCAAGATCAAGGCAAAGACACGGTGGAAGCGAACGAGGCTTTGGGCTTCAAAGCGGACTTGCGGCATTACGGCATCGGCGCGCAGATTTTGTATGATCTCGGCATTCGCAAAATTCGCTTGCTGACCAATAATCCCAAAAAGATTGTCGGCCTCGAAGGCTATGGCTTGGAAGTGGTGGAGCGCGTACCGATTGAGATCCCCGCGAACCCCGCCAACCTTCGTTATCTCGAAACCAAGCGCGACAAGCTTGGGCATTTGATTTTGGAAGAAGTGGCCGAGTAGATCATGTGGTCACACGATACTGCCAAGAAACCCGCGAAGCTTTATTCGTTTCGCGCGGCTTTTTTTATTGTGATACTTCTCGCCAGCGGTTTGCTTTTTGGAATGGCGGAGGGTCTCACGCGCTTGCTTTGGGGCGACCGCATCAACCTGCAGTACACGACCAGGCACCTTTTCCAAAAAGGATTTTATGCGGCGAATACCAACGGCTGGGTGCCCCATGCCACCGGCAGTTGCGCAGGCGCGCGAGTGACCATCAATGCTTTGGGATTGCGCGGTCCGGAAATCAATCTGCGTGCAAAAGAAGAAAAAATTCTGCTCTTGGGTGATTCGGTTTTGTTCGGCCCGTCAGTGGAGGAGCAAGAAACCATTGCCGAGCTTTTGCGCGCCAGCCTGCAAGCGTGCATTGTGAATGCCGCGGTGATCGGCCACAACACTTCCGACTATGTCGAAGTCTTGCGGTATTGGAAGCAGAAAACCGCGCTTGCACGTGCCGTGGTTTTCTTGTGTCTCAACGATGTGCAGAACGATACTTCCACCGTGCAGGACTTAACGCTGACGAAAAATCTCAACCGGCTCTTGGCGCAGTTGCGCGCGCATTCGAAATTTTATATGCTGCTTAAAAACACGGTTTCAGATCGCAGCCAAGTTTACTTTTCACACGACCAACAGTTTTATCAACCGCACGATGCGCGTTTTCAACAAGCCATAAAAGACTTGGCCGTCATGCAAGCCCTGTGCAGTGAGATGAATGTGCGTTTCGACGTCGTGCTTTTACCATACGAGTATCAACTTCGAAATTCCACACAGCCCGGCGTTTGGTCACCGCAGGAGTTGCTGCAAGAGCAGGTTCGCGCGCTGAAAATAAATTGCCTTGCAATTGATTTCAGCAGTTTCTATGGTAGCCGTTCGAAAGAACTGTATCTCTATGCGGATGGCATTCATCTTTCCAAGCTGGGCCATCAACTCGTTGCGGAGCAAGTAAGTCGGTATCTTGGGCCGGTTGGCTATAGCACGAAAATCTTTTAAGGGCGGATGCAGGTCAGGGCTTGCCCGTCACACGGCAGCTTCCTGAGTTTTCATCATCTGCTTGAAGTGCAATCTTCGGCTCTGCCGAAGTCGGAAAACTTTGACACTCATAAAGAATAGAACCCCATGCCCACGTTCGAAGGTCAACTCAACGCGCAGAACAAAAAGTTTGCACTCATCGTGAGCCGCTTCAATAGCTTTATTTGCGAGCAGCTTTTGCAAGGCGCACGTGACGGCCTATTGCGCCACGGCGCGCACGAAGACGATCTCAGCGTCTATCGTGTGCCCGGCGCTTATGAAATTCCTCTTGTCGCCGCGAAGCTTGCAGCCTCGGAAAAGTTTGACGCCGTCATTTGCCTGGGCGTGCTCATTCGCGGGGCCACGCCGCATTTCGATCACATCGCCGGTTTCGTTTCGAAAGCTATTGGTGAGATCGGTTTGAAAACCGGCGTGCCGGTGATTTTCGGCGTGCTCACCGCGGACACCATCGAACAAGCCATCGAGCGCGCGGGCACGAAAGCCGGCAACAAGGGCTGGGATGCCGCACTCGCCGCAATTGAAATGGCGAATTTGCTGCCGCAGATCACGTGACCCCAAAAAGCGACAAGCAAAACGATTGCAGCAAAACTATTTTAATTCGTTTTGACGGAAATCGTTTTGCTTTTTAAAATTTGAATCCCTCTTATCAATCACACGGAAAAGCTTTTGCTTTTATTATGAAGAAAAACCTGCTTTCGTTTGCTGCCGTTTTGCTATCTGCCGCTTCTGTCGCCGCGCAATCCGTCCCCGGCCTCGATATCTCCACGCAGTTATGGGAATCCTTCACCAACTTGCGCACGGTACGTTCGCTCAAGAGCAACGCACAAGGCGTGTGGGCGGCGACCGGCGGCGGCGTTTTGTTTTGGGATCAAACAGTGCAGAGCTTTAAAGCCTATAAGAATACGGACGGCTTGAGTCAAAACGATGTACGCGTGCTGGGCTTTGATCAACGCGGCCGCGTGTGGATCGGATTTTCCAACGGCGCAATTGAGGTGTTCGATCCCAGCCGGAACACGTTTCGCACGATCAACGAATTCAAAGACAACGGCGTTGCGGTTTTGGATTTCTTCGCAGTGGGCGACTCGATGTATCTTTCCACGAGTGTGGGCGTAAGCCTGTACCTCGTCAATCGCGAGGAAGTGAAAGAGACGTATCGCAATTTGGGCGGCGTGATTCAAAGCGACACCGTCCGCAGTATTTTGGTCGACGGCCGCGATTTATGGGCGGCGACCAATAGCGGTGTTGCGAAGACTTCTTTGACGCTTCCCAACTTGCAGGCGCCGGAGAGTTGGACGATCTATTCCACGGCCAGTGGGCTGCCCTCGAATCGTGTGCTGGGCTTTGCCAAATTTCAGGGCCGCATCGTGGCCGTGTGCCCAAACGGTCTCGCGCAATTCGAAAACAACACCTGGCAAAGCCTTTCCGGCAGTCTTGCGGGCTACACTTTTAAGCAAGCGCAGCGCGGCACTGCGAACGGGCAGGAAGCATTGTATATTGCCACCGCGGGCGGAATCTATTTCGGCACGACGCCGGGCGTGTGGCAGCGTATTGGCGAAGACCTTGCGCAGATTTCGGGAGTGACCATCGACGCGCGCAATGTGGTATGGGCTGGCACTTCGAACAAAGGTTTGTTCGAGTATGACTCCGCCGCCGAAAATTGGACCGAACGCGAGCCGGAGGGTCCGGCCGCCAACACCGTTACTTCAATCGAAGTGGATGACAACGGCTATGTGTGGTGTACTTCGGGCTTGGGAGATAAAGAGGTCGCGTTCATGGTTTATGACGGCCAGCGCTGGTACAACTTCGGCCCGCAAGACAGCCCGTTCATTCACGACGATTGTCGCGACGTTGCGATTCTCCAAAACGGCGAACGCTGGATTGCGACGTTTGGCAAGGGCATTACGGTCGTCAAAGGCGAACTGGGCAATTTCCAATTCGAGCGTTTGGATCAAACCAACAGCGGCTTGGTGGGCATAGCCGGTGATCCTCGTTTCGTGCCGGTTACGGAAATCAAGCAGGATGCCGCGGGTAATGTTTGGGTTTGCAACTACTCTGCTAGCAACGGTAATGCTTTGTTGGTTTATTCCACGCAAGGCACATGGCGCGGTTTCTCTTCAAGCTTTTTGCAAATCAGCACCAATTTGGAAGCGTTGGAAATTGAAAGATCGGAGACCACGGATCGCATTTGGGTGGGAACGAACATCGAGCCCGGCGGCAGTCCGGGCGTGAGCGTACTCGATTATGGCGGCACCGCCGACAATCCGAGTGATGACAAGCATGCCGGCACGTTGAAAGCGGAGGACGGCTTGCGGAGCGTGGATATACGCGCGATCGCGCAAGACCGCGACGGTGAGATCTGGATCGGCACCGCGGAGAGTTTATACTTTCTATTTTCCGGCGTGGCGCGCGAGCGCATTTGTACGAACATTGGAGGCACTTTGAGCTGCCTCATCAACGAGAATGTGCAAACCGTGAAGGTCGATCCCGCGAACAACAAATGGATCGGCACGAGCGCGGGCATTTCGGTGCTCTCCGGTTTGGATAATATCACGTTCTCCGACATTACCGTGGGCAATAGCGCACTCGTGGCCAATTCGATCACCGACATTGCATTCAATCGCAAAAACGGCGACGTATGGATCGCAACGACGAACGGCATCTCGCGCTTGCGCACTTCATTCACGGAACCGAAGAGCGATTTGAGCGCGCTCGACGGTTATCCCAATCCGTTTGTGATCGGCGCAGAGGGAGCGCGTTTCGTCATCAACAATCTCGCCGCAAACAGCGCGGTTAAAATTTACAGCATCGACGGCCGCTTGATGCGTTCCTTCGCGCGCGAGGAGGTCCCGGGCGCGCAGGTGGTGTGGGACGGCAAGGACGACAACAGAGAATATGTGCCGAGCGGCGTGTATCTGTTTGTCGCTTTCATTGAAGAAACCGGCACGAGTGCGGTTGGCAAGGTTGCAGTGGTGCGGCGCTAGCTTGCAACGGAGGTCATCACGAGGTGATAGTGTTTGATCTTGTTCATAATCTATGAGCTGCTGTGAGGAGGAGTTACGAATCCGTATGTTTCAAGGGGCCGTTGTCTCAGCGCTGGACAGTTCGTCCGCGCTGAAATCGTGTTGCGTGTTGGATACCCAACTCTTCTGTATGCTCTCACCTTGGGCTTCGGCGGCTTCCGCTGCTCTACAAGCCAATAAATTCAACTCGAAAATTTCAATGTCGTGTTTCGGAAAGCTCGACACACTGTTGAAACGAGCTTGCAATCGTATCGTTGCTCACTAGAAGAAAGGCATGGCCTTTGCGCACTCTTGTGTTTGTTCTGTAAACACGGAGCGCAAAGTCCGTCTTGCGGAGACGGCCTAGATGTTACAGAAAATTTCTCTGACTGACTATGCGCTTGTCGAGCGCGTCGAGCTGGAGTTGGGAGAAGGCTTGAACATCATCACCGGCGAAACCGGCGCCGGCAAATCGATTTTGGTTGGTGCGATTGCAGCGTTGCTCGGCGAAAAGGCTGCGTTTAATGTCGCACGGGAAGAATCGAAAAAAGCCGTTCTGGAAGGGCTCTTTTTCAACTGCGTTAATCCTGCGATCAAGCGCTTGCTCAAAGCGCATGAAATCGATGCGCGCGAGGAGCACGGCTTGCTGGTGCGCCGGGAATTTCATGCGACCGGGCGCAGCCGCGCCTTCATCAATGATTCGCCCATTCCCACTGCGGTTTTGGATGAGCTAGCCGAACTGCTCGCCGATCTCCACGGGCAACACGAACATCAGTCGCTCTTGCGGCCGCGTACGCACCTCGATTACCTCGATACCTTCGGTAATCTCGGCGAACGGCGCGCCGCTGTTGCTGCGGCGTATGAAGAAGTGCAAACGCTGCGGCAGCGCCACGACGAGCTTGTGCGGAGGCACGCAGAAAGCCAAACCCGGCGCGACTTCGAAATCTTTCAACTGCAAGAAATCAAGCAAGTCCAGCCGCAGGCAGGTGAGGAGGAGGCGCTTGAAGCCGAGGCGAAATTATTGGGCAATGCCGCACGGCGTCTGGAACTTGCCGGCAAGATTTGTTTTCTGCTTTATGAAGGTGAGCACGCCGTCCAAGCCCAGTTGAAAACTGCGTTCGAGGCTTTGCACGAATTGGCGCAGCTCGACCCCAGTTTGCAAAACCTGGTCAATGATTGTAAATCTACAGAGACGGTTTTGCGCGAAGTGGGGCAGGAGGTGCAGCGTTATCAAAACGCCATTGCCCTGAACGAGCAGCGCCTCGAACAGCTGCGCCAGCGATTACTCAGCTTGCAGAGGCTCAAACGCAAATACGGCGGCAGCCTGGAAGAAGTTTTGAAGCGTTGGGAGCAGTTGGAAAACACGCTCGCACAGCTTGAAAACTTCGAGTCCGAGCTGGCGGAGCTAAAGACGAGCCTTGCGCAAGCGGAAAAGAAATTCGCGGAACAGGCGCTCCAGCTTTCGAAGCAGCGGCAATCCGCCGCGCGGCAGCTCGAAAAAGCCGTGCCCGAGGTCCTGGCCGAGTTGGGTTTGCAGGGCACAAGTTTTTTGGTCAGAATAGTGCAAACCCCGCAGGCCGATGGGTTCGTGTTGTTCAAAACTCAACCTGTAAAAGCCGGACGATTCGGCATCGACCAAGTCGAGTTTTATCTTTCCACGAACAAAGGCCTCGAACCCGGCCCACTCGCAAAGGTCGCGTCCGGCGGCGAAATCTCGCGCATCATGCTCGCGTTAAAATCCATCAACGCAGAGCGCGACGAGATTCCGGTTTTGGTTTTTGATGAAATCGACAGCGGCGTCTCGGGTCGTGTAGCGCAAGCTGTTGGTCGCAGATTACAAAAGCTCGCGGAGTCGCACCAGATCCTTTGTATCACGCATCTGCCGCAAATCGCGAGCGCGGGGCGGCATCACTTCTTGGTCGAAAAGGCCACGGTCAAGGGTCGCGCCACCACAAGTGTGCGGCACTTGACAAAAGAAGAACGGCCGCTGGCGATTGCCAAACTGCTAGGCGGCGAGAAGATTTCAGAGACGCATTTAAGAAGTGCGCAAGAACTTTTGGCGGAGGCGGGGAATGCTTAATTGACATGCCGCTTTATGTGCGCCACACCTGCACGGTGCAGCGCACCTCGTTATCTTTCTACTCAAGAATGGAGCACGCATCATGAGGAATCCACAGCGTATCTTGGGAACGTCGTTACTGTCGCTATTATTGGTGATCGTCGGCCTTTTCATGGTTTGCAGCGGGAGAGTACAAGACGTAAACTTCGAAGATGAGCTTGCCGAAGATGAGTTCATTTCGGACGAAATGATCGAAGAGGAGGGCGAAGAAATCACCGGAGATGAAGATCTGATTGGCCGCCTTGATGTACTGGAATCCGACAGTGGCAGCACGGAAGATGATTTCATCGATGAATTCGCCTCTGACGAAGAAAGCGGTTCGACTGAGCCTGTAAATGAGGCCGAAAGTTTTCTCACCCCGACGCTGTTCGATAGTTTGAACAGCGAAGTGGGCGATTTGAGCACGATCGCTGCGAGCAAAACGCGCATGATCGACAGCCTGCGCGCCGAGCTGCAAGCGACGAACTATCAAAAATCCGCGCAGACTTTTGCCGCGGAGACGCGCCGCAAAAACGCGAAGCCCTTGCCCGGCGGCAACGATGAATCCGCGCTCTATAATTCCGAATTTGGCGCCGCGTACCAAGATGCGCTCGATGATTTTTACGTGCGCAATTATCAACGCGCGATTCGCAAGTTCCGCGATCTCGTCGCGCGCGGCGATCATCCCGAGCTTGCGGACAATTGCCAATACTGGATCGGCGAAGCGTATTTCGCCATGGGCAATTACTATCAAGCCGTGGCCGAGTTTCAGAAAGTGCTGCCGATCGAGAAGAGCAACAAGACCAACGACGCGCAGCTCATGATCGGCCTCGCCTTCATGAAGGCCGGCGATTCGGATTTGGCGCGCACGGAATTAAATACTGCCGTCAACTTTGGCGGCGATTCCGAAGCCGCAAAGAAAGCCTCGCGTTATTTGCAGATGCTGAACAACGCATAATCGCGTGGAAGTATGCTGATCATAGGCCAGGCCGCTCATTGCGCCTGGCTTTTCTTTTTGGGGGCGACAAAGTTCTTTCCGCGTGGCCGCACCGGAGGCAGGCAAAGTCATACCGCGTACTTCTCATCCGCTCCTTTAGACAAGCACGTGACCTTCTGAAAACCCCGCCAGAAATCCTATTGCAATTGCAGCAAGAGTTTTCTATAATGCGCGCGGTTAAAAATAGGCAGACTGATGTTTTCCCACCTCATTTGAATCGACTTCGTGCACAAACGCCATGGCCGGATTTGTCCACCTTCACAATCACTCTCACTATAGCCTGTTAGATGGCGCGTGCCGCATTAAAGATTTGGTTGATGCGGCCAAGCGCAACAATATGTCGGCGCTCGCGCTCACCGATCACGGCTGTATGTTCGGCGCGATTGAGTTTTACAAAACCTGCAAAAAGTCCGACATCAAGCCCATCGTCGGCGTGGAAGCGTACGTCGCCCCGCGCAGCCGCAAGGAAAAGAGCACGCAAAAAGGCACGATGGCCGATACTTCCTATCATCTCGTGCTGCTCGCAAAGAATGCCGAGGGCTACAAAAACATCATGCGGCTCACTTCCATCGGCTATCTCGAAGGCTTCTATTATCGTCCGCGCATTGATTGGGAGATGCTGCAAAAGTACCATGAAGGCATTATCGTTTTTTCTGCGTGCTTGAAGGGGGAGGTGGCGCAAAAAATTTTGAACGGCAAAATTGACGAAGCGCGCAAAACCGCGCTGCAATATCGCGAGCTGTTCGGCGATGATTATTACCTCGAAATTCATAAACACAATTTGCCGGAAGAAGACGAGGTGCGCGAGCATGTCGTGGCGATGAGCCGCGATTTGAGCATTCCACTCGTGGCCACGAACGACATTCACTATCTCAAACGCGAACACGCAGTGCCGCACGACGTGCTCATCTGTTTGCAAACCGGCAAAGATCGCGATGATCCCAATCGCTTGCGTTACACGACAGATGAGATTTTTTTCAAGTCGGTTGATGAAATGAAAGCCACGTTTCCGGAACATCCGGAGGCGCTTGCCATCACCGAAGAGATTGCGGCCAAGTGCGATCTCAAACTCGAGTTCGACAAATTTCTGCTGCCCACGTTTGCGCTGCCCTCCGGCTATGAAAACAAAACGCTCGATGATTATCTTGCCGATCTTGCGCGCGAAGGTTTGAAAAAACGCTACTCCGTCATCACGCCGGAACTTGAGCAGCGTTTGGAGCACGAGCTGTCGGTCATCAAAAAAACCGGTTTTGTCGGCTACTTTCTCATCGTGCAAGATTTCATCAACTATGCGCGCTCGAAAGGCATTCCCGTCGGCCCCGGTCGCGGTTCCGCGGCGGGAAGTTTGGTGAGTTATTGCATCGGCATCACCAATCTCGATCCCATGCCTTACAATCTGCTCTTCGAAAGATTTTTAAATCCCGAGCGCGTGACGATGCCCGATATCGACGTGGATTTCTGCTATGAGCGCCGGCAGGAAGTCATCGACTACGTGCGGCAAAAGTACGGCGCGAACAACGTCACGCAGATCATCACGTTTGGAACCATGGCCGCGCGCGCCGTGGTGCGCGACGTAGGTAGAGTGCTCAATGTGAAATACAGCGACGTCGATAAGATCGCGAAGATGATTCCCGCGGTCATCGGCATCACATTGGACAAGGCGCTCGAAACTGTTTCCGAATTGAGCAGCCTCACGGAATCCAATCCCACTTACAAACAGCTCATTGAAAATTCCAAAGTGCTCGAAGGCTTGGCACGCCATGCTTCCACGCACGCCGCGGGCGTCGTCATCACGCCGGACGAGTTGACGAACTACACGCCGCTCTTCAGATCCAACACGGGCGACGTGACCACGCAGTACGACATGAAAGCGCTCGAAGCCATCGGCGTGTTGAAGATGGATTTTCTCGGGCTGCGCACGCTCACGGTGATGGACAAAGCGTTGCACATGCTCAAGCAGCGCGGCATCGAGCTTGATCTCGACACGATTCCTTTGGACGACGCGCGCACGTATGAAATTTTTGGCAACGGCGAAACGATCAGCCTCTTTCAGTTCGAAAGCTCGGGCATGCGCGAGTATCTCAAAAAGCTCAAGCCGCAATGCTTGGATGATCTCATTGCCATGAACGCGCTGTATCGTCCGGGCCCGATGGATATGATCGATGATTTCATCGCGCGCAAACACGGCACGAAGAAGATCGAGTACCCGCATCCCGCGCTTG
>JABWAN010001116.1 GCA_013361015.1 Candidatus Zhuqueibacterota bacterium
AAGGTGGAAATGACGGTGGGTGCTGAAGGAGATTTCGCGGCAAGGTGATTTTGCCAGGCGTGATGGAGAATATCGCTGTAGTTCATGGTGCGATTTCAAAGTGTGAATGAAACCAAAAAGTGTTTGAAGCAGTAACCCGGTTTTTGATCAAAGCAAAAGCCCAAACCGCGAAGAAGCGAAGCACGCAAAGCGTCAAGCTAGATTATGGTTCACACCGGATGCTCATCTATCGCTTTCGAGCTTGCCAGACTTCAGTATCCCGGACCCAACGCTGGTATCCTTTCATGTCATTGGCATTCCCCACCGTGTGCGCGCCTTCTTCCAAAGGAGGGCATACCACAAGATTGTATTGAACCAGTTTGTAGTGCGCAGCAAGCAACACGCGGAAATCGCAACGCTCGTCGTGGAAGATCAGCACCTCCGCACTAAGTACGCGAGGCAGCACAAATACTATAGTGCCGACGTTTCTTGCCGACAGCGCCTCGATAAGACTTCGCATGCTCGCATTGAATTCCGGAGTCCGCATATCGCGCATATCGTTCTTTGCCCGGGCGAATTGTGCCGGTCCTGGTTTGGGATAGGGCGGATCCAGGATGACAAGATCGGGGTTTGGCAAATCCGGCGGCAACCCCTGGGTGATGTCCCACGCCTTGAGGTCCTGCTCCCGGCCGGGGCAAACGTACAGGTCGGAACAATAGCAGCGCCGTGACAGCCTTTTGCAGGCTTCGACCGTGGCCCCGGTTCCCGCAAACGGGTCGAAGACCAGGTCATTCGGTTTGCTGTAACAGTAAATGATCCGATCCATCTTGGCTTGTGGGAGGGCAGCCGTATCGGAGCATGCGCTCATAGATGCGGTGGGTGCGAAGGCGAGGCCATTTTCGCCGTGCGTGCGCGACGAAGCGATTGTGCTGAATTTTCCTGACTGGTTCATGGTTTTATCCATTTCTTTTGTTGAGGTGAAAGTGAATTTGGCAATTCCTTGCCAAGGGATAATTTCGTTGCTGTCGCATGATATGCGGGACACGCGAGACCAACATTCAAACCGTGCGATGCAGGATAAGTGAATCTCTTAATCCTTGAAGAGAGAATCCTTCGCGCGCTTGGCGCCTTCGCGGTTCAAAAGCTTTTTCAAACAATCTTCTCCAAACGTGCTTGCGGAAACTGTTCGAGAAACTCTTTGAGCGGCGTTTCGATTTCATCGGCGTCATCAACGGGCACACGAATCTTGAAGAGCGCTTCGAGTTCAACGCCATCCGCAATGCCTTCGCCAAAGGGCTTGCCTTCGATGCCGCTATTGATGGTACGCAGATATGAAGCAATGTCCTCATGACTCATCGTAATCGGCGGCGTATCGGTGTTTTCCAAACTGCGCAGCACTTCCGCATAGCTATCTTGATTCCACATCTTCGCATAATCCCACAAATCGAAATCGCCGCCCGCGAGGGTCAAATTATTATGATCAATCGCAAGCGCTTTGGCAACCGCTTCGCTCTCCGCATCGAGACCGAACAGCACGGGCAGGAACCATTCGCCTTTGTCATCCACAAGCACGCCGCGCGGCGTTTCGTGCGGGGTTTCTTGCTTGATGAGCTTCACGCATTCCGAGCGGCCATTGCCATACACGAGGCCGCCGTTTCCGTTGTTGAGTTGCGGATCAAACTTTGGCGGGTCGACGAAACCATAACGCTTGATCGATTGCATGAGCCCGCCAATATCATGCTTCTTGGGGTTCTCGTCCCACAACACAACTTGTGCGAGTGGAACATACTTGAGTTGCAATTTTTCGCCGTTGAGGTTCATATGTGATACTCCTGTTGGCTAAATGCTCCTATGCTCATAGGGCCAGTCCAAAATGCTGCGCCGTATAAACGCATGGGGCGAGGCGTTAATCGAAAAACCACACACCTCGACTTTTTTTTTAACCAGAAACGCCAGAGCCAACGCA
>JABWAN010000087.1 GCA_013361015.1 Candidatus Zhuqueibacterota bacterium
TGGGTGGGCGGACAGAATTCAATCGAGGAAGCCTTTCTTTGGAAATCTGAAGATGCCGGCGCTACCTGGCGGGAATGGCCTCGGATCGTCGACGACGTCAGCACGGGAAAAACCGTGGTAATTCATCCGCACGATTCGAAGACCGTCTATGCCGGATTGGAGAGCTACATTCTGAAAACCACGGATGGCGGTGAAACGTGGAAGGAAATTTTCGCCGAAGACGGCCGCTTCTTCTTCGGCATCGCGATCAATCCGGCGCGGCCTGTGCGCATGTATGCCGCGTCGTGGTTCAAGACGTCCGATCCGCAACCGCTCATTCTTTATATCAGCGACGATGGCGGCGAAAGTTGGTGTGAAGTCCGCGAAACGACTGCACAATTCGGCGGCGTTTGGGACTTGCTCCATGTCAATGAAGGCATGATTGATAAGCTTTATTTGGGATTGAATAAAGGCGGCGTGTATGAATTTGTCACTGAGGTGACGACTGAGGTTGACGACGATCCCGTCATCGTATCGACGTTCAAGCTGGAGCAGAACTATCCCAATCCCTTTAATCCGGAGACCGTCATCTCGTTTTCGCTGCCCAGGGCCGGCCTGGCGACATTGAAAATTTATGACGCATTGGGCCGTGAAGTCGCCACCCTGACGAATCATATGATGGCCGCAGGCGAGCATCAAATTCGTTGGCGCAGCAGTGGTCTGGCTTCCGGCGTTTACTTCTACCGCCTGCAAGCTGGAAATTTTTCCGCAGTTAAAAAAATGCTTATGCTGCAATAGTATCAAAACGAAGCAACGCTTCATTGCGGCATTGAAAGGGAAAAATTCTGAAACAGGGAGAAACGATGGAAATAGTTTTGGATGCTCCGCGGCAGGAACTCCGGTTGATTTCTTCACCGCGGCCGAATCTCAACCAAACCACGCTGGCGCGTCCGCGCTTGGACGCAATCGATTGGCTGCGCGGGTTGGTGATGGTAATCATGGTGCTGGATCATACCCGTGATTTTTTGGGCGCCAGTAGTGTGAATCCACGCGACGTGAACGATTCGGCGCTGTTTCTCACACGTTGGATCACCCACTTCTGCGCGCCGATTTTCGTTTTTCTTGCAGGCGTATCTGCGTTTCTGTATGGCAATCGTGGCCGCACCAAAAGTGAAATCAGCCGCTTCCTGCTTACGCGCGGGTTTTGGCTCGTGTTTGTCGAACTAATTGTGATGCGTTTCGCTTGGACGTTCAGCTTACGAGTCGACTTTATATTCCTGCAAGTGATTTGGGTCATTGGCCTCTCTATGATCGCACTTGCCGGGCTGGTTTATCTGCCACGAAAAATGATAGCCGCTTTCGCCCTCGCGATCATTGCCGGACACAATTTGCTCGACGGCATCAAAGCTGAAAGTTTTGGCCAAGCCAAATGGCTATGGATGATTTTGCATGAGCCGGGTTTCATGTATCCTTTCGAGGGCGTGACGGTCTTTGCGCTCTATCCATTGATCCCGTGGATCGGCGTCATGGCCGCAGGCTATGTGTTCGGTCCAATTATGCTGATGGAGGCGAATAAGCGGCGCCATTGGACTCTCGGCCTTGGTCTCGCCGTGACCTTGTTGTTCATAGCGCTGCGCGCGGTAAACGTTTATGGCGATCCTGCGGTCTGGATGACGCAGAGCAATCTCTTGGCGACTGTGCTCGCGTTTATCAATTGCGAAAAATATCCGCCGTCGCTGTTGTTTTTAGCGATGACGCTCGGCCCGGCTTTGATTGCGCTGGCGCTCTTCAATGAAGCCAGGAGCACGCCTGCTAAAATGATCGTGACGATCGGGCGCACGCCGTTTCTCTTTTATGTTGTTCATGCGGTTCTCTTGCACGCGGTAGCTGTGATTTTTGCGCACTTCACTTATGGCGACACGGCCTGGCTGTTTCGCGGTTTGCCCCCGATGTCCAAACCGGAAAATTATGGTTTGAGCCTGTCCGTGATCTATGCCGTGTGGCTGGTAATCGTGATGATGCTCTATCCGCTCTGCCACTGGTTTGCCGAAGTCAAGCAGCGCCGCAAAGACTGGTGGCTGAGTTATTTATGAAAGAGTGCAAGCATTCTAACAAAGTACCACGACAAAGCAGTTACATTCGAGCTGAGGAACATGCCGGTGAAAAAGAAGATTTCCATAAGCGATCGGTTAATCAGTGCCTCGTTATTCCCGGCGGGATTTGCCGCAACCGCTTTTGCTCAAACTGATTTCTGGGAGCCGGTCAAAGGGAATTTGGCCGGACCGGTCACTGCGATGGCTATTGACAAGAATGAATTCATCTCTGCCGGCATCTTTTCCGGTATTGCGCGCGCCGCTGATAACGGCGTTGGGCGGCGGAGGCTGGAGGAGGTTTCATGCCATTCGTGAACGTGAAGATCACCCGCGACGGCGTGACGGCCGAGCAGAAGGCGCAGATCGTCGCCGAGATTACGGCCACCCTTCAACGAGTGCTAGGCAAGCGGCCGGAGCACACCCACATCGTCATCGACGAGGTGGACCCGGAGAATTGGGGGTACGCCGGGGTGCTGACCACCGAGTACCGCCGGCAGCAGGGTTCCGGTTGAGCAAGTCACGCTGAGCCAGACGCTGCAGCAGACCGGTGGGGCACGACGGCTTTCGGCATTTGCGCTTGCAGAAAATTATCCCAATCCCTTTAGTCCGTCAACGACCATTGCGTTTGACCTCGCCGAGCGCGCGCCCGTCAAACTCAGAGTCTTCGACATGACGGGACGCGAAGTCGCTGTGCTGGCGAATCAAGTTTTCCAATCTGGCATATACAAGATCCCCAATGGAGTCGTAGACGGCGTCTATTTCTATCGAATCGAGACCGGTGAATTTGCCCAGACCAAGAAATTCACGTTGCTTAAGTAGCATTGAGGAAATCATGAACAGCAAACGCCTGCTCGTTACTGCTGGTGCGATCTTCATCTTCGCGCTCTTGTGGAACGGACTCGTGCATCTCGTCATCCTTGCCGAGGCAAACTTAGCGTTGAGCCCCATCACAAAACCCGCGGCGGAACGCAGCCTGGGGTTGTCGCTTTTTATGACCGCAGCCGTGGCATTGTTGTTTGCATGGAGCTATGCGCGCTTCGCCCGCCCAGGCGGCATGAAAGCCGGATTGCTCCACGGACTATTTTTCGCGCTGTTGGCGGGTATATTGGTGGACTTGAATCAATACGTCATGTATCCCATCCCAGCTTCATTGGCGGCAAAATGGTTTGTGTTCGGACTGATCGAGTTTTGTGTGTATGGCGCATTGGCAGCGCGGCTGTATCCGATCAACGGAAATGCCTGACGGCTCCAACGGATGAAAAACAAAAAATCTTAGCAGTTAGATTTGATCTATCCGTTGGGGGAAAACGTTTTTCGAGTTTTATTCCAACTTGATACCATTGAATAGGTGACTGTGATGCAGCACATCGACTACAACAGCATTGCGGAAATTTATGATCTCTACGTCACCGCGGATTACGACGTTCCGTTTTTCCTGTCGGAAATTAAACCGGTGAGTGGGCCGGTTCTCGAACTGATGGCCGGAACCGGCCGGTTGTCGCTGCCATTGCTTGAGGCCGGCGTGAAATTAACTTGCGTGGACAGCTCGAGCGCCATGCTCGAAGTCTTGTCGCGGAAATTGCAACAACGCGGATTGCACGCCGAGGTTGTTTGCGCTGACGTATGTCAATTGAGTTTGCCTGCGGCTTTCGAGCTTGCCATTCTGCCTTTCCAAGCGTTCATGGAAATCATCGGCGTGGAGAATCAGCGCGCGGCATTGGCAGCGGTATTCAAATGTCTCGCGCCCGGCGGGCGATTTATTTGCACACTGCACAATCCGGCCATCCGCCGCAAGCAAGTTGACGGCTTGCTGCGTCTAGTCGGGCAATTTCCAACCGAAGGCGGAACGCAAACAGCAATGGAAAAACGTAGCGCAGCCATCCTGTCTGCAGACAAGATGTCTGCGCTACCCTCCGGAACGCTTGTCGTGTCGGGTTTCGAACAAGGCGGAAATCCGGTGGTTTCGCGCCAGCAATTTTTCGAGTTCTTTGATGGTGAAGGACGCTTGCTCGAAAAGCGCTTGCTGCAAATGAAATTTGCTTTTATTGAGAAAGACGCGTTCGAGCAAATGGCGCAAAGCGCGGGCCTTCGCGTCGCCCAACTCTATGGAAACTACGACCGCGCTCCGTTTGATCCGGTTCAAAGCCCGGTGATGATTTGGAGATTGGAGAAAAACAATTTGTAAAAATGTATTACTACAACCTTGCAAGATGAAAACGGAACATGAAAATGAGATTTGTCTTCGCAACCAGCATTTTATTATTGGTTCACGGCGTTTGGGCGCAACCGCATCTGCCTGCGACTGACCGCATTCGCTTGGCCGAAGCTTTCAGAATCGGAGAGGCTTTAGGAAACCGCGCGTGGGAAGGTTGGGATAAAGCGCCTTTTGCCGTGCTGCTCGTCACTCCCGATAATGAGTTTCTGCTTCGGCATCCCCGTCCCACTCAAGATTTTACCTTAATTGGTTATGATTCGCTTTTGCAAAGCAATATCCATTTTTGGAAGCGAACGCAACCGGTACACTTCTTGGCGACGTTTCCTGCGGTTGGTGGGATTTCAACCATCGTCATTGGTCAGGCGGAAAACACCATGGCAAAAACCTCCACGCCGTGGGTTGTGACCATGCTGCACGAGCATTTTCATTAATTGCAGGAGGCACAGCCAGAGTATTACACCGAAGTTGAGAATCTAAATTTGTCGCGCGGCGACCAGACCGGAATGTGGATGCTGAATTTTCCTTTTCCCTATTCCGACGCCGCAGTGAACCAACAGTTTGCCGCTTTGAGCAAGTCGCTTGCTGAAATGATCAGCACGCAAAAACAAGATGAGCTTGCCGGCAAGCTTGTGGATTATCGTACAGCGCGCCGTAAATTTGAGAAGATGATCAGTCCGGATGAATACAAGTATTTTTCCTTTCAATTGTGGAAGGAAGGCGTGGCGCGCTACACCGAATATCGCATCGCGCGATTGGCGGCGCAGGAATATCAGCCGAGTAAGGCGTTTCTGGCGTTGCACGATTACCAACCTTTTGCCGAAGCTGCCGAGGGCATATTCATGAACATTCTGCGCCAGCTTCAGACGCTCACTCTCAAGGAATTCAAGCGGGAGATGGTTTATCCGTACGGCGCGGCAGAAGCGTTACTGCTCGATCAAGTGAATCCGAAATGGCAGAGACCCTATTTCGCAGAAAAATTCAATCTCGCGCGATACTTTGATGCGGCCAGATGAGGGCACGCACCCCGTTTGGTTATGTGCACTTGAATTTGCACATTGCCGAATGTCCATACCTCGATATGGAATGTTTTGGCTGCCTACGCTGAGAAGGCCGGGCCAGCAAATGAACCGGATGTTGAACGCAGCTTGGAGGCGATGATCCGAATCGCGGGAAAGCACGTTTGAAAGCTGCAGCGACTTAGTGATGATGATGCGAAGGAAGCTTAGCATGAGAAAACTCGTCTTGTGCGGCGGTGGAGCTTTTGCAGGTTTTCTGTTCGAGCATGAATTGATAGACGAGCTGAAGATCAAGTTTTATCCACTGCTCTTTGGCCGGGGTATCAAGCTTTTTGGCAACAGCACGAAAGCGGTGGATTTGGCGTTGCTCGATTCCAAAGTTTACAAAAACGGCGCGATGCTGTTGCGCTATCAGTTGAATTATCGCATGCAAAAGCAGCGCGAAGCAACGGTGTGAACGGCCGGCGGTATTGCCTTCGAGTTGGGAACAATGCTTGCAGTTTGCCAGGGAGTAAAAAGGCCTTTGAAGTTTTCTCACAATCATTCCAATCAAACCCAGGGCGTTCCAAGAAAAAGATTTTGATTTGCATTTCGGCTCGAATATGCACAACTTTTATCACGTCGCGGCCCGCAGTTTGGACGCCGCTTTCCAGTTAGATGCAAAAACTTTTTCTCTTGCGAGGGCCATGGAGCATCAACTTTTCAAACCCGATTGGCTGCGCCAGGTCGAAGGCGTCCTCGAAGCCATGAGCGAAGGCGTCGCCGTTTTGGAGGCGGGCTGCGTGCTGTTCGTCAATGACGCCTTGCTGCGCATGACCGGGTTTCAACGCGAAGACATGATCGGTCGTGCGCACACGGATTTTTTTGCGCCGGAGGATTTGCCGTACATTCAACTCCAAACCGAGTTGCGCGAGCGCGAAGGACAGATTCGTTTTGAGTATTACCTGTTAACCAAAGAGGGCGCAAAACTGCCGGCGATCATCAGCAGTCGCACGTTTCGAGGCCCGGACCAGCGCGAGTTCGCCATCGTCACGTGTGCGGACATTCGCGAGCAGAAGCTGGCCGAGGCCAAATTGCGCGAAGCCAACGCCCAACTGCAAGAAAGCGAGGCCCGCAAGGATGCAATGATGCAATCCGCGCTCGATTGCATCATCTCTATCGATCACAACGGCAAGATTATCGAATTCAATCCGGCCGCCGAAAAGACCTTTGGCTACACACGCACGCAGGTGATCGGCAAGGAGCTGGCCACCACCATTGTTCCTCCCTCACTGCGCGAGGCGCATCGCCGTGGCATGGCCCGCTATCTTGCCACAGGTCAAGGGCCGGTGTTGGGCATGCGCATCGAGATTATCGGCATGCGCGCCGATGGTTCGGAGTTTCCGGTGGAGCTGGCTATCGTTGCCATCCATTTGGGCGAGCATCCCATCTTCACCGCTTATCTGCGCGACATTACCGAACCCAAGCGTGCGGAGCAGGAACTGCACAAGGCCAAAGAGGCCGCGGAAGCTGCCAATCACGTCAAAGACGAACTGCTGGCTGTATTAAAGACGAGACACGATGAGTTGGAAGCTACGCTGCAACAACTAAAAATTACCCAGAACAAATTAGAAGCAGAGAATGCGCGCAAAGCCCGCGAGTTGGAAGAAGCGCGCCGGCTGCAATTGGCTCTGCTGCCGAAAACCATTCCCAAGCTGCCACACCTCGACATTGCAGTGTTCATGCAAACGGCCACTGAAGTGGGCGGCGACTACTATGATTTTAATGTGAACTCCGAGGGCGAGCTGACCGTGGCAATCGGTGATGCGACCGGGCATGGTTTGCAAGCCGGAACGATTGTCGCTTCCACCAAAAGCCTTTTTAAAGCTTTAGTAGATGAACCGGCTCCTGCGCAAGTTTTAAAGAAGATGTCGCGCGCTTTGAAATCCATGGGCTTCAACAGGATGTTCATGGGTATGACCGTGGCGAAATTCGAGCGTTATCGTTTGACTCTCTCCGCTGCGGGCATGCCCTTCACGTTGATACACCGCGCTGCCACGTGCAACACTGAACAAATCATTCTAAAAGCCATGCCATTGGGTAGTTTTCCAAATTTCAAATACCAGCAAAGGGTTTTGAAATTGCGGCCCGGCGACACTGTGCTCTTTGTGAGCGACGGTCTGTACGAAACTTTCAATACGGACGAGGAGATGCTGGGGGAAGGCCGGATCGTCAAACTGTTTTCGGAAATCGCCTGCCGGCGGCCTCACATGATTGTCCGGCATCTCGCGAAGGCCGCCAAGTCTTGGGCCAACGGACGCGCGCTGCACGATGATATGACCATTCTGGCAGTGAAAATGAGATAAGGCGTGTGCCCGTTCTTTTGAAGCATTCCAGCTTGATCAGAATCATATGATACAATTGGAAAGATATGGGGCAACAATTCTCCCACACTGTGTTCCAGCAAAACCATCCCGAGCGATAGGAGAAATCACGCGGAGCGCTGCGTATATGTCGGCATCACATAGAAAGCGAATGCCACATGACGAAGCGTTGGAATTCTCAAAAAAGCACACGCCCGCACAGACTTCTCTTGCGCTGGGGATTTCTATTGCTCGCGCCGACGGCGGCTCTAACTTCTGTGCGCACCCCGCTTACACTTGCAGCAGCAGGTCTTGCGCGTCAAAGTTTGCATGCTGTTTTCCACATTCTAGAATTGCATGAAGCCTCTAGCGGCGGCGATCCGACCTGGCTGAAACAAACTGTCATGCGCACGATGCTGAAGAAGCACAAGGATTATCTGGCTGAGTTTACCGCGTGGCGCAGCTTGTTTGCACGCCATAGCGAGGATTTGGCGACACTCGTCAAATCATTTCCCGGTGCTGAAAATCTGCCCGAAGAAGAACTGCGTCGAATTTTCATGCAAACACCGAGAGGTCTTGCGGACCGGCATGCAGCAGGAGTTTTCGAACCGTGGACGAGTCGCTGGGCCGGATTATGGAGCAACGGCGTGCCGCAATATCACGTGTGGGATTCCACGCGCTTCGTGCACGGCCAGTGGATTCAAGCGGTGAGCCTGTCCGAATATGAATTCGTTTCACCCGAGCGGCTCGATGAAAGCGTGCGCCGGCGCCGCGCGGATGCTGCCATAAATGTTTTTACTCGTGACCATGGCGTTACCGGCTGGGTTTCCAAATATCAACATGGCCGCTGGGAGATGCCACACGTGGGTTATGTCATCAATGACTCGACGCTGCTGTGGATTTACCAACGAAAAGATCCCGCTCGAATTTTTGCGCGTGAAAACCGGTGGTTCGTGTTTTTGGAAACTGTGACAATTTCTTCGGCGCCGGCGGAATATCGCATTTACGGCCAGTCTATTTTGATCACTGATGATTGTTATGCCGAGGCCGCCGAACGGGATTTGCATCGCGGAACGTATTACGCTGTGGCTTCGAGAAGATAGAGTTTATTGCGCTAAAGGAAATCTCATGAACCCAACTGATCCCAAACGCGAATTCCTCCGTCACACGGTCGCCACGCTGGGGTATCGCAGCAGCAAAGCTTTGCGCGAGGCTCCAAATGATTTCGCTTCATTTCGAATCGGCGAGACCACGCGCACGCCCGGCGAGATTTTGGCGCACATGGGTGATTTGCTCGATTGGGCATTCTCGCAAGCGCTTGGTGAGCAAAAGTGGAACGACTCGACGCTCTTGCCGTGGGAGCAGGAAGTCGCGCGTTTCTTCGAGGCGTTGAAGAAGTTTGATGATTACCTTGCCTCCGATGCGCCTCTCAACCGTCCCTGCGAAAAACTTTTTCAAGGTCCGATTGCCGATGCGCTCACGCACGTGGGACAATTGGCGATGCTGCGACGACTCGCGGGCCGTTCCGTTCGTGGCGAAAATTACTTTAAAGCTGAGATCGAAATCGGTCGCGTCGGGCCGGAGCAATCGAACCCGCGCATGGAATTCGACCGCGAGCATGAGACCGGAAAGATTATTTTTCCACAGTGATGTCAGGACTCTTTCATGAGAAAAATTGCACCGTAGAATTGCGGCATGCTGAAATATCGGCGCAGTACCGATATTTCAGCAATTCTTCCAAAGTTTGAACCTACAGAATAATCCCAAGACAACACGCTAAACGTCACATTAACGCCACTTGAGAGAAGCTTCACGTGGCGTTTTGCTTTCTGGCATGTCGTTAGCATTTCGCAGAGACAACCGAGTAGGATGTGAAGTTGGACCGGGCTAATCGCATGAAAGCTTGATCGCAGGCAACAATGCCCGAGGCTAGCTTCGCGTGAAAACCTTAACCATTCAAGGAGTATTACCATGTCTCGCAAAATGCTTTTCACGGTGGTCTCTGCTTTACTGTTTATGCTGTCGAGCTTCACGTTCGCGCAATCGGCGAAAGAAGCCGGCGATGCGGTCATGCGTTGGAATCGCGTCACAACGGATGCCGCAGCCGCGCTGCAAATCGATCCCCTTACGGAATCGCGCATATTTTCTATTGTTCACTTGGCGATTCACGATGCTCTCAATGCAATAGATCGTCGCTATGAGCCGTATCGTTTGCAAGCGCCGTCTTCGCACGAAGCTTCCACGGATGCTGCCATTGCAGCGGCCGCACATGCGACGTTAATCGAATTGCTGCCAACGGCGAAAGCACAATTCGACGTTGCATTCGAAGAAGCGCTCGGTGCAATTCAAAATGAAAAAGCCGAAGCGGCCGGTCTCGAACTGGGCCGCAAGGCCGCCGCGGCAATTCTGGCGGCGCGCAAAAATGATGGCGCGAACCGTACGGTCACGCGTGAGCCTGGCAAGAAGCCCGGTGAATACCGGCCGACGCCGCCCGACTTTACGCCCGCAATGTTCGTGCAGTGGGCCGAGATGACGCCCTTTGTTTTGAAGTCGCCGGCGCAATTCCGTCCCGTGCCTCCGCCCGTGGTCACGAGTGCAATCGCGCTTGCCGATTTGAAAGAGGTCAAAGAGATCGGCGCCGAAAAAAGTTCCACGCGCACGGCCGAGCAAAGTGAAATCGCGCGTTTTTGGTACGAAGGCTCAACACAGGGCTGGAACCGCATCGCGCGCGAAGTGGCGCTCACGCAGAAGCTCGACGTGTGGGAGAATGCGCGCTTTTTTGCGCTCGTGAACCTTGCCATGGCGGACGGATTCATCGGCGGCTTCGAGGCGAAATATTATTTCAACTACTGGCGTCCCGCCACTGCGATCCGCGCAGCCGGCGAGGCCGAGTGGATCAACTATCTTCCCACGCCGCCGGTGCCGGATTATCCTTCCACGCACACGGTGTTGGGCGCCGCAGCCGCAACGGTGATGGCCAAGTTTTTCGGAACAGACTTTGTCGAATTCTCGATGACCAGCGGCGCGCCGTATGCCGGCATCACGCGCAAGTTTTGGAGTTTCTCCGAAGCAGCGCGGGAGAACGGTTCTTCGCGCGTGCTCGCGGGCATTCATTTCACCTCTGCAGTGAATGCTGGTTATTTGCAAGGCGCACAAATCGGCAAGTGGACCATTGAGCATGCGTTGCAGCCAGTGAGCACCTCGCATGAGGCGCCGATCTCCTCGACCTCTGCTGACTCGCCGCGTTGAGTGTTCGGGCCTCATAGGAACGCCGGGCTTGCGTTGCACGAACGAAATATGTAAAGTTCAAAGCCCCTTGCGTCTTCGGCGTCATACGTAGTGTGCAGTAAGAGCAGGCCCGGTGACCTTATTCTATTAAAAGTGTAATCGTTGCCAAAGAAGCAAAAAAATCTCCCACGAAAATGGAACTGTCGCGAAGATGCTTTTTCAGTTTCGTGGGAG
>JABWAN010000088.1 GCA_013361015.1 Candidatus Zhuqueibacterota bacterium
AGGTGCGTCGCACATGATGACTTACAAGCTCCAGCCTTCGCGATATTCGCGTTTGACGTACTTGTTGGCTTCGGGAACGTTGGTGCACTCCATCTTTTCACCGTCCCACAGCAAACGCTGGCCTTTCATATGAACCGCGAGATTGCCCATGACCACGATTTCCGTGAGCGGACCGGAGACTTCGAAGTTCGAACACGCCGGCTTGCCGGTTTTGATCGACTTGATAAAATCTGCATAAATGCCTTGCGGTCCGTCCGGCACGCGCTCGATGGTGGGCGCAGGTTGTTTGTATTTCTTATGCGCCGCAATCGGAATCAAGCGCGGCTCTGCGCCATAGGTATTGCACATGAGCTTGCCTTTGTCGCCAATAAAAAGCACGCCGCTGCCATCGCCCATGGGATAACCGTCTTCCAATTCCGACGGACGCGGCGGAGTGAGGCCGCCCTCGTACCATATCAGTTTCACCTCGGGCATTTTGCCCCGCGCGGGAAATTCAAAAGTCACGATCGAAGCGATGGGGCCGGAGTCTTCCGTGAACGGCGTCGCGCTCGCTTGCACGGCACTGGGGTGAGCGAGATTGAGGGCCCACACCGGTGTATCCATAATGTGGCAGCCCATATCGCCCAACGCGCCCGTGCCGAAATCCCACCAGCCGCGCCAATTGAACGGCGTATAAAGCGGATGGAAGTAACGCCACTGCGCCGGACCGAGCCAGCGATCCCAATCAATCGTGGGTGGAACGGAGGGGGTTTCATCGGGGCGTTTGATGCCTTGCGGCCAGTAGTTCGCGGGACGATTCGTCCAACAATGCACTTCATGCACGTTGCCGATCGCACCGGCTGCGATCCATTCGACGACTTGACGATTGCCATCGCCGGCCCGGCCTTGATTGCCCATTTGCGTCATCACGCCCTGCTTTTTGGCTTCCAAACGCAATTGCCGCGCTTCCCACACGTCGTGCGTCAACGGCTTTTGGCAGTATACGTGTTTCCTCTTTTTGAGTCCAGCCATCGCCGCGAACGCGTGCAGGCTGTCGGTTGTTGCCACTGAAATCGCGTCGATGCCGGATTCTTTTTCCAGCATGTCATAAAAGTCGACATAAGCAACACAAGCTTTGTAGGAGCCATTGCCGGTTTTCTCCGCGTAGGTTTTGTCAACCAATTCGCGCGCCGGCTCCCGGCCTTTCACGCCGCCGAAATAAAATTTGCTGTAGTCCCATTCCTTCACCACATCGCACACGGCAACGACTTGCACCTCCGGAAGGGCCATGAATTGCGTCATGTCATACGTGCCTTGCCCGCCCACGCCGATCATGGCGAGGTTGATTTTGTCGTTTGGCGCAACATAGCCGGGACCGCCGAGCACGTGACGCGGAACGATAGTGAAGGCTGCGGCGGCCGCGGTCGTTCCCAAAAACTCGCGCCGGGTCATGCCGCCACTTTTAGGTTTTGTGGCTTGATCGCTCATGTCGCTTTTTCCTTTCCTGCAGAGGGGTAGGTGAAGCCTATTGCGTGAATTGTTCAAGCGAAAGAAATTTCTGCCGGCTCGCGCGAGCGTGACGAAATGGAGGGAAGAACCGGCGACGGGGTTCGCAACAAAATCGGGCGAGAAAATAACACGGATTGAGCAGGGATGCAACGGCTTTTTTAGAGATAAATTTTCGATTGGAGGCTGATGAGCTTCTGCCTAGTTTCGCCGCACACATTCTGGGAGCGGAGCGATGCGCGAAGAAGTGCACGATCGGTACGGCGAGAAGATTTACCTCACGGATGAGAGATGGCGACACATTGTGAAACGTCATCCTCAATTGGGTCCTTATCGTGTTGAAGTTTTGCGCACAATTCGATTAAGCCGACGTTCGCAAGATGTCTTGCAACTCAACAAATGCTACTACAATTACGCTTTCAAGTCAGTGGCGCCGTTTCAAGAAATCGAAGTTGCCGTGATTTTCGACCGGGCGAACAATCGGCCCAACAACTTTGTCGTGACTGCTTCTCCTGCATATTGGGAGGCCCTATGTTTTTTCACTTTTCATATGACGCCGAAGGTGATATCCTTGAAGTCATCTTCGATGAGACCAAACATCGCAAGCAAGTGAGCCAACGCGCTTTCCGGCTGCGGCAAGGCATCCTGCTGTACGTCGCAACAGAGAGCAACGACCCTGTGCAATTGACGCTTGTCAACTAGCGCCGCTTGCTGCCGCTTCCGCAGATTGACTTCGACGGTTGGCGCAAGCTTAAAGCTTCGGATAAGGTGCTGTTGAAACCGATCATTACTTCTCCAACGGTTTCGGCTTTTATCAAACTAGACCCCGCGACCGGCTAGGGCCATATCGCAAGCCCCAATATGCCGGAGATTCTTGCGCTTGCTGCATCAAAGTTTTTATCTCCGCAACAAAATCCTCCCGGCCTGCGCTTCAATCTCGCAAGCCACCTCGTCTTTGCCATTCGCACTTACGCTGAAACCATCGAGCAAATCCACGTACTCGCCTTCGCCCGTCTTCAAATTTTTCACAAGCTGATCTTGTGTGCTGTTGTTGATCAACACCACGAGCTTTTGACTCTCATAAGTACGCGAGAACGCATACAACTCGCGATCATCGTCGACGAGCACCGTTTGGAAATCGCCGAGCTGCAACGCGGAGTGATCGCGACGAATGTGAATGAGCTTGCGATAATATTCAAACAACTCGCGATCCACAGCCACACGCTCTGCAACCTCGCGTTGCCCGCCCGCCGGCGCCGCGGCTTCGTGGGCGTAATGCAAATCTTCCCACAGCATTGGCTTGCGGCAGCACGGATCGTTCGCGCCCCACATGCCCGCTTCATCGCCATAATAAATCATCGGCGCGCCGAGGTACGTCATTTGAAAAAGAGCAATGAGCTTTTGCGCGTTGCGCTCAGCTTCGTTCGGCTTGCGCGTGTCATAATCCGGCGTGTGCACCACCTTTGACCATTGATAGTATTTGAGCCACTCGCGCATATTCTCGCGGTCGCGATTCACAATGCGCGAAGCAATGCGATCGGTGTCGTGGCTGTCCACGAGATTTTGCATCACGTAAGCGACCTCGCCGGGAAAAGCTTCGCGCAGCTCGCGCAAATGGCGGTCAAACTCGCTCGCGACTACGCGCCGTTTTTCATTCACAAAGAAATCCGTGCACGCATAGGTGAAACTGTAATTCATCACCGCGTCGAACTCATCGCCTTGCAAATAGCTCGCTAAAATCGGCAGGGTATTGATGACCTCACCGGTGAGGTATGCTTCGGGATTGAGGCTGCGCACCAGCGCGCGCCATTGCTTCCAAAAATTGTGATGCACACACTCCGCCACATCGAGCCGCCAGCCGTCAATACCGTCGCGCGGATCGCCGTCGCCATTCGGATCCATCCAGCGCCGCGTGATTGCGAAGACATATTCGCGCGGTCCGGCTACGAGGCCGCTCTCGTCCTGTCGCCACTCGGGCAGATCTTTGAACGACCACCAGCCTTCATAATCAAAGCCCTTGCCGGTTTTGGGATCATTCCAACTTTTGATTTTGAACCAATCTTTATAGGGCGAAAGTTGCTGCCGCTGCGCCACGTCGCGAAACGCCCAATGATTTCTGCCCACGTGATTGAACACGCCGTCGAAGATGATGCGCATGTCGCGGCGATGCACTTCGTCGATCAAACGTAATGCAAGTTTATCCGCGGCCGTCCATTGCCAGGTGGAAGGATCGTGGCCCGCTTCGCTCGCGATGATTTTGCGATCGCCCATGGGATCGGGGCCGAAATTCGGGTCGATGTGATGATAGGTCGCGCCGTCATACTTGTGCGCGGAAGGGGACTCGAACACGGGCGTCAAATACAGCGCATTCACGCCGAGGTCTCGCAAGTAATCCAGCTTGTCGATGATGCCCTGCAAATCGCCGCCATAGCGCCGGCGCTGTTGATTGAATTCGAGATCGCGACCGTTCGCGCGTTCGTAAGGTTGCAGCTCGTACCAATCCGAAGTCCACGGATGAATTTGCCAAGCAGAGGTCGTGTCGTGTGGATACGCGCCGCGAATGTCTGCGCGCGTGGGATCGTTGCTCGGATCGCCGTTGCGAAAACGTTCCGCGAAGATTTGATACCACACGGCTTGCTTGGCCCAATGCGGGACGGAGGCTGTTTCACTCATGCGAATGCACCTTCCATATTCGTTCGCCGGTATGCAGAGGTGGGAATGAAGTGACTACGAATTGTCATAAAGCCAACGCGTCGGCCAAGCTTTCAGGTTTTAGTTCTTCAAAGCTTTTCTGCATGACTTTCAAATAACGCCATGCCGTGCCGCTAAGCTGCGTTGCATTTTCACACCACATTCGCGCTGCATGATCTTTGTGCGAGACCTCTTCGGTTTGCTGGCCTTTCGTTTCCAACAACCAATGCACATTCTGCTGATCAATCGCGACAAAATCGGGGTAGTAGTAGCGCAAATTCATCGCAGCATCGGTGTATTCTATCGCAAAGCCGAAGCGCTCGGGCAGCTTGCTGAAGGCTTTGATGTCTTCGGCGTGATCCAGAAATTTTGCAAAGGCTTTTTCGAAATCGTTGCCGCAGGGCACAAGATTCAAAACGCATTTGCGACCTTCATAAACCTTGCGCGACCAGGGTATTGGCTCCATGGACGAAAGCCAACGCGCGGGCGCGTGCAAAACCGGCTCTTGTTCCGCAATGGTTTTATCCTGCAAAGCTTTCTTGAAAGTCTGCACACAAACGTATTGCGCCACGTTGGAATTCATGGCTTGAATGGCGGCAGCTTCCTCCAGATTCACGGTTTTGCCGAAGGCTTTACATTCGAAAAACTCGCGCACTTTTGGCGCGAGCGCGGCGAATTGCGAAGGCAGCTTCACTTCTTTGGCGATGATGCGCGCGTAGTAGCCGATCACTTCTTGCGCCGTTTGTGGATCCGTCAAAGTATATTGGCGCTCGAGAATCTTTTTCAGCGTGAGAATGTCGTAGCCTTCGAACTGAAAGATTTTCTCCGCCGCATCGCCTTTCTTCATCGGCAAAATCGCGCAATCAAATTGCATTACGTCGAGGCCGGTGATTTCTTCCGACAGACTCTTCTTGCGCACCAGCACCGGCTCAAGCTGCGGCAGCGCAATATCGAATTCCTTTTTCTCCTCCATCGGCATGATGCTGAGAATGCGCGGCTTCTCCTTGCCGATCTCGAACGTGTCGAGCGTCAAGTCTTCGAGCTTTTCCAAATCATCGACAAATTCTAGAAAGGCTTTGTTGCCGATGATGTCCACGCGCTCGTCGTAGCCCGAGTTTGCGCCGCGAAACATCAAGCGCAGACCGCGACCGATGGTTTGTTCGGGCAGAATATTCGCCTTCGCGCTGTAAGGCCGCAAGCCCACCACGACTGTGACGTTCTGCACGTCCCAGCCTTCGCGCAGCATGAGCACGCTTACAATCGCGTTGATGGGATTCTTCTCATCATCCACTTCGCGCGCGGCTTTGCGGGCTTCGTCCAAATCCGCTTTGGTGATCTCGCCGGTTTTGTTGGTGTGAATGATGAGCGTTTTCTCGCCGCCAAACTCCGTGGGATATTTATCGCGCAGCCAGTGGCCGATGTCTTCCGCTTCGCCGGTATCGCTCAACATCACGAACAGCACCGGCTTCTTCTTCAGCGGCGCGAGCAGGTCGCGATACTCGTTCCAACGCTCGACGCCGGCGATGAGATAGGCTTTATTCCGTGACTTCCAATTTCTGCGTAGGCGGTTTGTGGCCGAGCATATCCGTGATTTCTTCCGGCTCATCATCATTGCTCCGGCTCGGCCGTTCATAAAACTGTTGAATGTTGGTGAGAAACAGCATGCCCTCGCTGTGCGCGCGTTCGCCCGCGCCGCGCAGCACACAGTCGAAATCCCAAAAGATTTTCATTGAAAGAGGAATGAGCGGATCAACTTCAAAGATGCGGCCGCCGGCGAAATCCGTTTTCAAGCGCTCGTACACGATGACGTTCGGCGCGATTACCAAAAATGTGCGCGCATAGTCTTTGGCAATCTCCTCGGCCTCGCGCGCGGCGTTCATGAATTGCCACACGATCGCGAGTGACATCACTTTGGTTTTGCCGCTGCCCGTGGCCATTTTGATCGCAAAGCGGCTGAACTCGTCATTCGGCGGCAGGCGCACGCCTTCCAAACTCTGCGTGTATTTTTCCAGCAACGCTTTGCGGCTGCGCACGCGTGCGACTTCCCAAACGTAAATCAGCGTCTCGATGGCTTCACGCTGAAAAGCATAATAGGCAAACGGTCGCCCGTCGAAGCCGCGATGATCGCGCTCGAACCAATGCTGGAGCAAGAGCCGCGTGGTTTCCGTCGCGCCTTTGTAGTTTTGTACGCGCCTTTGCTGCACGGCCGCGCGCAACGCGGGCACGCATGGCGCGGTGCGCAATTGCACGGCCACGTTGAGCAAATCTTTTTGTTCGGGATTTGAGTCCTGCTTGCGGCGAGGCATAAGATCATCTAGACTTATTGTTCAAACGGGAAGATTTTATTTTGCGAAGCGAGGATTGAAATCTGCTATCGCCTGAACCGTGCGTCGCAGACTTGGTGAATTTTGTTGGGCCTGAGCAACTTCCCAAAGCTCTTCCACAAAGAAACTCAATTGCCCATTATAATCCGGGCCTACTTTGGCAGTGCTCTCTTGCGGCGGCACAATCGCTTCCCGTAATCGTCGTTTTTTAGACTTCCTTGCCATTGAGATCAAAGCTTGCTTGGGATCGACAATACTGTCCACGTCAGGTGGAATCAACTGCCGCTGTATTCCTAAAAATTTTGCAAACGCCTCGCGATGCGCCAACAGCCACGCTTCGACTTCTCTGACGGCAACACGAAACAACAAATTGGGATGCCGGGGATGAGGCAACCATTCCCGCAACAAAACGGGAGGGCATTCGGCTTTATCAAGATCAGTTAGGACAAGAAACGGCGCGGCCTTGGCGGCATTATTGAAACCTCGGAGGCTTTTCTTAAGATAACCGTAGCCGCCATGACAAAAACATGCGCCCACGGCAAAGTTTTTTTTCGACTCCCGCAGGATTTTGCGAAGCACCGCCTCGCTCAGTAAATCCTCTACGGCCAAGTTGATTGGAATCGGCGGCGTCACCGGTACAACTCCAGTTTATGCACCTCCGGCGGAATCGTGTGCGGCAATGCCGCCTCGGCAACGCTGAAACCGCCTTCCAATAACGCGCGCACCACATCTATGGATGATGCTAGCTTCACTTCCGTGCCCTCGGCGGAGGGTATGAGAAGAAGGGTCTCTTCTCCTCCGATGCTTTTGTCCGCGAGCAGATCCGCGCTGTGCGTGCTGAGAATGATCTGGCGCTTCTTTTCCCGTTGCACGCGATACATGAGCGCCGGCAAACTACGCACAATGCCGGAATTGAGCGACAGCTCCGGCTCTTCCAAAAGCAAAAGAGAATCGCCTTCCCATAGCGACCATAGCAGCCCGATCAATCGCAGCGTGCCGTCCGAGAACTGATCTTCGCGTTGTTTTGCGCCTTGCGAACGCCAATGCACATAATTGGCTTCCAAATGCGGCACGCCGGTTTCATCTTTGGTATCCGTGAGCTGCTGCAATTGCGGCACGGCAAAACCCAAAGCCTTTTCAATTTTATGCAAACGCGACCTGCGCGTTTTTTCCGGAGTTTTGGCGATGCGCTCTAGAAAATTGCGGCCGAAAGGATCGCCGGCAAGCTCGGGACCGGCAAAAGCATTGGCGTAACGGAGCAATTGCGGCACAAGGTGCAAGTAGAGAACCGACTCAAGAAATTTGGCAACGTCGCGGAATTGCACGTTGGCGTTGATTTGTTCGAGATGGGTTTGCGTCAAACGCAATTCGTCGGCGCGATCCTCCGCGTTCGGGCGATCCAGCAGTTGTTTTCCGCCGCGCCACACGCGTTCATAGGCCAACAGCGGCTGGCGATAGCCTCGCACTTCCTGCCTGATGCCCAGGGCATAGCGCCATTCCGCCTTCTTGCCCGCAATCGAAGTCAAATGAATTTCTATTTCAAGGTTTGGCTCTTTGCGCGCTGCAAGGCAGCGAATCTTTGACAAGCCGCCGCGTTGCCGCACGGCTTGTTGCAAGCCGCCGCCGGGCTTCGCGATGTCTCTCAGAAAACGAAAGACGTCAAGAAAGTTCGACTTGCCCGAAGCATTCGGGCCGGCAAGGAAAACCCGCTCGCCCAACTCGGCTTCAACGGATTTGAAGTTGCGCCAATTTTTGAGTATGACCTTGGAAACGATCATGATGCAAACACTAGAGTGATGAGGACAAATGGAGCGAGGTTATTTGCATGCGCAAAATAGAAAACGCTTCTGCGCAATGCAATTTTATTTTTGCCGCAGCGTTCATGAGTCATTCCATCTCCACCGCCACCGTCTTTGTCGTATCATTCCCCAAAATGTCGATCACTTTGATGACGATGTTATATGCGCCGGGCTTCTCATAAACACGCGAAGTCTCCAACACGAAATCATTGCCTTTGCGCGTGCGGAAGGTTTGCCATTCGTTGTGGAAGGTGTCGCCTTGATAATTCCAATCCACGGCCCAGTAGTCGATCCATTGGCTCCAATGCGTGATGGCTTTGTGTACGTCTTGCGGCACGTCGTCGTGCGGCGGGATGAAATCTTTGAGCTTCAATTTGGCAACTGCGGCGTTCGCCTTCTTCTGCGTTTTGATCTCAACCGCGAGCGCGGCCAATTCGAAGAAGTGAATATCGCCCTGCTCCACCGCGCGTTTTTCCAAAACCTCGCGCGGGATTTTTTTGAAGCGCAAATCCACGCGCGCTTCCGCGGCGATTTGCCGGGCCAACTCGTTCAGCTCGAACGCAAACTCCCAGCCGAGCACGTCGATGCCCGCCTCTTGCGGCGAATCTTTGCCTTTGCCAACGCTGCGCCAAATTTCCGCGGCCATGGCTTTCACGTCGGAGAGCGTGACCGGCGCATCCACTGCGCCGACGTGTACCATACGCCCGCTCTTGAGGCCGTGCAGCCAGGTGTGGCCGCTCACCGGTTCGGCGTGATAGAGTTCGAGAATGAATTTGCGATACCGCGCTTCGCGGTCGCGCACATCGCGTTCGCGTTGGTCTTCCGCATGATTTTGGCTGGGAAACTCTGCGGCCTGCCACGCTTGCCGTTCATACTTGCCGAGGTTTTGCACCACGAAGGGCTTGACGTGCGGAATGGCGAGCAATCTTTTGCGCGTGGTGTGAATGGCAAAGCGGCCGAGGTCGCACGTGATCCACTTGCGCTTGAGTTTTTCCGCCACCGATGCGGTGGTGCCGCTGCCGCAAAAGCAATCGAGCACGAGATCACCATCGTTGCTTGAAAGTTTGATTATCCTTTCCAAAAGAGCTTCTGGCTTTTGAGTAGCATATTCGAGCATTTCTTTAGAGTGGAATTGAACTGGTTTTATGTCCAGCCATAGATCTTGAAGTGGCACCCCCGGCATTTCGTCAAGATAGCGTTTCTGTTGTGGCACTGTACCGGGAGCAGTTTGAACAATTCTGCCTTGTTCATATAGTTCTTGCATTCTTTTTTGAGAAAATCTCCAATATCGTGTAATGCCCAAGAACTCATAGTAGGGATTGCCTTTTCCTGCTTTCCCTGGCGCTGTAGTATCGCTGAGACGATACCTTCTTCCATCAGAATCTTTGAAGCGATAGAAAGCATCGACATAGCTTTGATCATACTCAGTATATTGCATATTCCAAGCGTAGTTTTCTGATTTTGTATAAACAAAAAGGCTTTCATGAATTCTCCCCATATGTCGAGAGCCTTGCCCTATATCACTTTTTGCCGATTGTCGTTTCCAGACTATCTCGTTTAAGAATTTATCTGCCCCAAATACTTCGTCCATTAATGCTTTGACGTAGTAACTCACATGCCAATCCAAATGCACATAAATACTCCCATCCTCCGCCAGCAAATCGCGTAGCAGCACCGTGGTTTCATAGAACCATTGCAAGTACGAATCCAGCCCGCGGCCCCACGTGTCGCGGTAAGCTTTCTGCTCGATGATCGAAGGCTGCTTCACAAACGAAGTGGTTTCGTCTTCTTCGGTGTCGGGATGATCGGGAATGGTGGCGGTGAAGGAAAAATCCGCGCCGGTATCGAACGGCGGGTCGATGTAAATGAGATTGACTTTGCCGGCAAATTCGGGCAGGAGAGAAGGGAGCACGTATTTTTTATCGCCCCAAATCAAACGGTTGCGCCAATCGGTTTCGCGGCCGCCGGCGAACAAATCCAAATTGCGCGCGCGGTCCGCGGCGCTTTCGTTCACGGTTTCAATGGTTTGAAACGGCAGCGCAATGCGCACGGGCGCGGTTTTCTTGCCGTCTTGGTATTTGCCTTCCCAAATCAGTTCGGTCATGAGGTTTTCCAGATTGTGGTCGCGCCCACAAGCGGGCAATGGGGTGAGGTGGTTTTCAAACAGTGGCCCACAAGGGGCCGGGGCTACTAAAACACCGCGGCTTCCGCAAAGTCAAAACGCGGCACTTGAATTTTATCTTTGAAAAAATTTTGATGTGCGGCCAATTCTTCCAAACGTTCCAGCACCGGACCGCGGTAGTATCTTTCCCCACATTTTCGGCAAACACCCACCGGCACATTTTCGAAAACGTAGAGCTTGCCTTTCAAGCGCAAGTCAACGGTCACACGTTTTTCGAACACACGGCCGCCACAGTAATCGCAGGTATCGTATTTTGCTTTCATGATCATTCCTCAAAGACGGTTATGATTCTCAGATAGCCCAATGCCGTCAACCGGCAAATACTTCGAAGTTTTCGTCCATCCGTGGCTTTACCTGAAACACAACATTTTGTGGAGGTAGCAGGATCGCGTTGGCGTTCAATGATGCGCCCGGAGTAAATCCCTTGTTTTACATCCTTGAGGCTAAAATTGTCGGCTTGCATTTCCATCTTTGCATGCGAAGTCAACTCATATAGTCCCAAAGCAACCTTCCGGCGCAGATCCTCGATTTTCGCCACGGGGTCTTCTCCTCAAACTGAGGCAATATAG
>JABWAN010001117.1 GCA_013361015.1 Candidatus Zhuqueibacterota bacterium
CATGCGGCTGTGTCCGAGGCGAAGCAAATGTTGCACGGCGCGATGAGCGCCGTCTTCGTTATTGACGGTAATGGAATCGTGATTGGGATGATAGGCGTCGACCAGAACGAGGGGCAGCTTGCGGCGAAAGTATTCTGCTGAAAAAACGTCAGAAAGCCGCATCGAAATCAGCAAAACGCCGTCCACGCGGCGCTGCTGCAAGACATGCCGGAAGTAATGCTCTTTTTTTTGGAGATCGTCAACGCCGTAGAGGATGAGATCGTATTTATGGCGGGAAATGGCGGCTTGAATGCTGCGCAGCAGTTCAACATAAAAGTAGCCGGTAAAGAACGGCACAATCGCGCCGATAGTGTGCGTGCGTCGCCGCGCCAGGTTGCGCGCCATGGCTTGCGGCTGATAATTCAGCTCGCTGATCGCTTTGAGCACCTTGTCGCGCGTTGCCGGCGCAATTTGCGAACTGTTGTTCAGCACGCGCGAAACGGTGCCAATGCCAACACCGGCTCGTTCGGCGACTTCGTAGATGGTTACGTGCATGTAAGGGCTTTCGCCTCAAAGCACGGGCGCAGGCCAGCGCTTCGCTGCAAACTCATCTTATATGGAGATGACAGCCAAAAACGATGCGGACAACGACGACTTGCAGATTTATCTGAAAGAGCCTGATCGCGACTCAGGCTGCTTTGCGAAGATGTCACGAAACATTCATGCTGAAAAGCAGAGAATTCTTCTGCAGCAAATGGTTTTAGGAAAAGATGCCAGCCTCTTATTTTAAAAAGAAATAGCGCTTAGGCCTCTATCCCTGGAAGGCCTTCCAAAAAACGGCAAATATTACGAAACCACAAATGCTTTGTCAAGCACTTTCTCCGTAATTTGCATTTCGGCAACTTTTCGGCCCAGAACGTTTTGAACCGCTCAAGCGCTCACTAGCAGCACGCATTATTATTGAACAAGGGATTCGGTTTTCAAAATTCGCATTTATTGGCGTCTATTCGCGGTTTGAGATATATACAAGTCATTTAAGCGAAAGCCCCAAGCAACCTATTTTCGAATATCCTCACCCCAGCGGAACTTGATGCGCAGCGTGTCATAAAACGTGTTCGAGGTCGGACTGGTTTTGCGGACGAGATTGATGGCGTAATCGGCTTTGCGGATTTCGACGGACATGCCCGAAACGATTTTGCGCGTCACCTGCCCATCAACTGAAAGATTTACCTGAGTATCCTCGGTGGGAATTTCAATGGTGACGACTTTTTCATCGGGTATCACCACCGGCCGGGCATTCAACGAATGCGGGCAAATCGGTGTGATCACCATGGCTTTCATTTCCGGCGGCATAATCGGCCCACCCGCCGCCAGCGAGTAAGCGGTCGATCCGGTCGGCGTTGCCACGATCAGACCATCGGAGATGTAGGTGTTCAAGTATTCCTTGTCGATCATCACTTTCAGGCGCACGAGGCGTGTTTGTCCGCCTTTATCCACAACGAAATCGTTCATCGCATACAAAGGAGTCGTGTCCGGAGAATTCAGCACACGCGCTTCCAGCACGATGCGCTTTTGCACTTCATAATGGCCGGCGAGAATCGCTTCCAACGCGGTGTAAAATTCTTCCGGGCCGACTTCAGTCAAGAAACCCAGTCCCCCGAATTTGACGCCAAGAATCGGCACGCCCGCGCGCCCGACTGTGTGCGCGGTGGAGAGAATCGTGCCGTCGCCGCCCAGCGAGATCAGCATGTCACAATTTTGATGCACTGATCGCCGCGGCGCGGTTTTGAAAGGCGCAGCCGCGAATTCGAGTTGGCGCGCAAGGGCGTCCGCGACCACAACTTCTGCGCGCCGGCACAACCAGTCGAGCCACGCGGGCACGATTTCGAGAATGGCGGTATGCGTCAAGTTTCCTAAAATCGCCAAGCGCATAATTATCCGATTTCCG
>JABWAN010001118.1 GCA_013361015.1 Candidatus Zhuqueibacterota bacterium
ATCAAAGATGCAACGGAGCAGCGTGTCAACGGCAGGACCCCGGAAGCGGATTCTGCGTTGCATCATCTCGAACGGGCGAAGCTGCTGACTGCGGACTCAAATTGGCATCGTTTGATCGATGCGGATATCAAATACGTCAACTGGGATGAGCGCAATATTTGGGGTTCGGTGCTGCGCGATTCCGCCAATGCGCTCGCGACCAGCGCAAAGTTCACTCAGGCCGCGGAGATCTATGATCAACTCTTGAATAAGGTTTTGCGGACGCAGCGCGCCAAAGACGACGTGAAGTGGGATTATGCCACGATCGAATATGCTAAACTAAAGCGCCGCGCCAGCGCCGTCGCACGTTTGGGAGAAGTGATCAACACCATTGCAAAAGACTCTTCCGGCGCTCCGGTTGATACGACTTACAACAACATGTTCGAGAATTACGGTGCGATGTGTCATTACCTCGGCGTCGACACCATGAAAGTCAATCGCAAAGTCGCATATGAATATTTCGAGCGTGCAGCGGCAATTGCCTGGAAAGAGCGCGGCAAGAGTTATTTGAATATGGCCGAGCTTACAAAAACCAATATCGAGCTTTCGCTCAAACATGCCGAAAACGCTGTGGCATGGGAGAGGCTTTTCAATACAGAAGAAAAAAAGATGATTTATCGGCTGCTTGCAGAGGCCTATCGGCGTAAAAACCAGCCGGACAAAGCCAGATTGTATTTTGATAAATTTCGAGAATTGCAATAAGAGGTCAGCTATGAACAGAAAGACGGTTGGCGCATTTAGAGCGGCATTAGCGCTCGTTGCGTTGGCGATGACTTGCGCCTCCTCCTGGGCGCAACAAAACAGAGAAGTAGCGGTGACGCGCCGCGCCGTTCCCGTTGCGGTCGTGCGCGATCTGCCCACGATTAAATTCTTCGAGGAACAATACTTCATCACCGAAGAAAAGATCGACAGCATGTTGGTAATTGATATTACGGACAACGGCTTCGATGAAAAAGACGTGCTGGAAGTCTATCCTTCAAAACGCATCATCAATCTTAGTGAATCCGAAGTGGCGTTGGATATGATGCGCACGTGGAAGCGCACGGGCTACATTGAGCTGATTGGGGAGCGCAATAAGCGCAATCAGATCGAAGTAAAGGACCCCGAAAATAAATTTCCGGTCGCGCAAGAATTCTTTCGCGGCATGGTGCGGCTGATCGAGCAGACATATAATTACGAAGGCCGGAAGCTTAGCTTGTTTTTTGAGTTTGATGACAAGAAGGGCATTGCTTCTTTGCAGATTTGGGGCTATAAGGATCGGCGCGAGATGCAAGAAAAGCCGAAGTCGGTCAATCAATTCGCGCACGATCTGTTGTTTTTCACACGCACGGATACGGTTTATGTGGACAAGCCGGTTTATGACGTGATTTATATCGAGCAGACTTTGACCGACACGGTCTACGTGAAGGGCGGTGGCGAATGAAAGCGGCTGCGGGAAAAGTGGGATTGCGCACGGCCTTACTAACAGTGGCTGTTGCTACAAGCCTTTTTGCGCAATCGAAAGTGCGGAAGTTTGATGCCGTGCGTGTCCCGCCCGGTATTACGCCTTTGACCGCCGCGCAAGCGGATTCACTTTCGCAACAACTTTTCGTCTCTCTTGCACAACAAGCCGAGGCTGAGTTGTTGGTGGTCGAGGCGGAAGAGTATCGCGTGCAGAGTGATTCGTTGTGGCGTGTTTTGGACGAAGCCGCCAGCGGTCGCCGGCCCATTTCTCCTGCAGACTCCATTGCTGCACTGCGGGCCACCGTGGATGGCTACAACAAGCTGCAAAAAGGGGTGCCGGTCGTGCAGCAGTATATGAAAGCGCAAGAAGAAAAAACCAGATTGCAAGCCGTGGCTTTGTTGCAGCAATCCGAAACTGCATTGCGCAAAGCCGTGGAGTT
>JABWAN010000089.1 GCA_013361015.1 Candidatus Zhuqueibacterota bacterium
GGAACTGTGGGCGCTCACCAGCGCAGGCGAACGATTGCTTCGCGTGCAAAAAAATTCCATGCAACTAACTCCGGCGGAGCTGCAAACGAGCTGGAAGGGACCGGTTCGCGATTTGGCAATTCGCGCGACGACGGGCGAGGCTTGGATCGCAGCCGAAGACCGCTTGGTGCGTTTGGACGAGGGTGGAAAAGTCGCGTTCGTCTCCACGGAAGAGTTCCGCTTTGCAATCCGCGTTGCGCTGGATCAAGCCAGCGGCACGTGCTGGATGATTACGGATACCCGCCAGTATCGCAACGACAGTAACGTTTACAGTTTTGCAGCGAATGGCACGATGCTGTTGCAGTTGGAGGGCTTCGGACGCCCGCAGAGTTTGGCCGTGAATCCATTTGATGCTTCATGTTATGTGTTAGATACGTTGCAAGGACGGTTGGTAAGAATAAGTGCGGCCGGCCAGGTCACCACCGGCTTCACAAGTTTTCTTGCGCCGATCGACATTGATATCGTGCGGCCGGAGCGCTAGAAAATTTGCTTTGTTTTTTTCAATTTTTGACTATATTGCTTCAACCCTCATTGGAATGCCTACCTTTCTGATGGAGTAGCGTCATCCTTCAGCAGGTTACAATCAAGCAACGTCATTTCGGTTTCTCCGCGCTTGCCCCCTCTATCCAGTAAATATCGGCAAGTGGTAACCTGCAAGGAACCATCACGAGGAAACAATTGCGAGCTCAATTTACTGCAAGGAGGTTTTTACATGGCTGGGTTTGAGGTAATGCGCGGCGACAACGGCGAAGTCTCAGTGCTACGCCTGAAAGGCTTTTTGGACGCGCATACCGCTTCCGATTTGGAGCGCGCGGTACAAAAGCTCCTTGATGAAAAGCGTTTCAAGATCATCGTCAATTTCAAGGAGCTCACCTACATCAGCAGCGCCGGCCTCGGCGTGTTCATGGGATTTATCGAGGAGGTCCGCAGCAACGGCGGGGACATAAAACTGACGAGCATGAGCCCGAAAATCTTTCGCGTTTTCGATCTGCTGGGCTTTCCTACGCTCTACGAAATTCGGGATGAGGAAAACCAGGCGCTCCAAAGTTTTCATAACCAAAAGTGATGAAAGCCGTGAAGAATCCCAGAGCCAAGAAAAAGTATCATCTTCGAATTCCGAGCCAGACCGAAAACCTCGAGATCATTCGCGAGTTTGTCACCGGAATCGCCCGCAAGGTTGGCTTTCCTGAGGACGACGCTAGCAAGATCGAGATTGCCGTCGACGAAGCTTGCACCAACGTCATCGAGCACGCTTACAACAAAGATGAACGCAAGCTCATCGATATCGTCATTCAAATCGATCCGCAAAAATTCACCATCACGATCACCGACCAGGGCAAAGGCTTCGACCCCGATAAGGTCAAAACTCCCGATATGAAAAAATACCTCGAAGAAATGCGCGTGGGTGGTCTCGGCATCTTTCTCATGCAAACTCTCATGGACGAGATCGATTTCGACGTGGTCGGTGGGCGGAAAAATCAAGTGAAGATGGTCAAATACTTCTGAATGAAACCTTCCCAAAACGTTTTCAACCTTTCTTAGCAGTCGATATTATGCCAGTACGGAAAAATCCCAATGCGCCGCGCACGCCGCTCGCGACCGGCTTAACGCGCGGCGAGTCGCCCATGCAGGTGCGGCAACGCACCTATCCGCCGCGCTCTTCGAATCAGCCCCGCACCACGATGCGCTCCAACCGCCCGTCTTCGAACTATCATCAGAGAAACACCCAGCGTAATCACAACCATAATCGCCAGCTTTCACGCGAGCTGGATGAGCGTTTGGTGGAATTGCAGGCCTTGTTCGACGTTTCCAAGACGCTCAATTCCTCGCTGCAGCTCAAACAGATTTTGGATACGCTCTTGCTCACCCCCATGGGCAAAATGATGATCGGCAAGGGCCTCATCATGCTCGCGCGCGGCGAGAAACTGTTCGTCATCGAAACCGTCAAGGGCTTGCAGCAATCCAACATCGGGCGCGAGCTGGAAGTCGATCTGCATCATCCCATGACGATCTTGTTGCAGGGCGAAGAAAGCAATGAAATTGCCCAAGAGCCGTGGGCGATTTATTTGAAAAAGATGGGCATGCAAATCATCATCCCCATTATTTGCAACAACAGTTGCAAAGGCCTCATGGCGTTTAGCAGCAAGATCAGCGGCCAGCAGTATGCGACGAATGAAGTCGAGTATCTCAATTCGCTGGCGAATCTTGCGGCCACCGCGGTCGAAAACGGCATGATCTTCCAGGAACTCAAGGAAGTCAATCGCAAGCTCGACAAAAAGATCCAAGAATTGAACACGCTGTTCGATATCGGCAAAGAATTAAACTCCACGCTCGAAAGCGACAAGATCGCCAGCGTGTTGGCGTACGCGCTCATGGGCGAGCTTATGGCGCAACGTTGTTGGGTGTTCACGGAGCAGGAAGGCAAAATGCAGCTCAGCGTCGCCAAGGGCGGGGAAGATGCGCCAATTCTGAATGATGCGGAATTTCTAATGTGGCTCACGGGGTTAAGAGCGCCACAGCGCTTGCATAGCGAGACTAGCCTTCTGAAAGCAGAGTGGCTGGAGAGTCTGAAAGCTGCGGGTATTTTGCTCATTGTTCCGCTGGTTAGCCAGGAAGTCGTGCGCGGTGCAATCCTCTTGGGAGAAAAAATTACCAAAGGCGAATACGCGGACGAAGAGATCGAATTCGCTGCGACGCTAGGCAACACGGCATTAATCTCGCTGGAAAATGCCCGGCTCTTCCAAGTCACACTCGAGAAGCAAAAGCTGGAAGAAGAGCTAGCGATTGCACGCGAAATACAGCAGAAGCTTTTGCCCAAAGATGCGCCCAAGCTCAACGGCTATGAAATGGCTGCGATCAACATTCCCACCAAACAAGTCGGCGGCGATTACTTTGATTACTTTCCCATCGACGCGAATCGTTACGTGCTCACGGTGGCCGACGTTTCCGGCAAAGGCGTGCCCGCGGCGCTGCTCATGTCCAACCTGCAAGCCACGTTGCATGCGATGATGACCGCCGATGTTCCGCTCGACAAAATCGTTGCGCGCATCAATGATTTCGTGCATGCGAATACCACCTACGACAAGTTCATCACTTTCTTCGTCGGCGTCCTCGACGTGTCCGCACACAAATTTACGTACGTGAACGGCGGCCACAATCCGCCCTACCTTTTTCATAAGCTTCCGCTTGCAGAGGGTGAACCGGAATTTCGATTGCTCGATAAAGGCGGCTTGCTGCTTGGCATGTTTCCGGGTGTGCCCTACGAATCCGAGACCGTCACCTTGCAAAACGGCGACCTGCTGCTCATGTACACTGACGGCGTGAGCGAAGCGATGAACACCAAAGAAGAGGAATTTACAGAGCAACGCATCGAGCAGACGATTCGCAACCGGCGCGCGTTGCCTGGCGTTTCAGCCCCGGCCTTGATCGACGCCATCACCAGCGAAGTGAAGCAGTTCACTGCCGGACAGCCGCAGAGCGACGATATTACGCTGCTGGCTTTGCTGTATAATTCTGAATCCGCGTAGTTGTATACTCGTTGCGGCTTGATTCTGTCATCTACCTCTCTCTGCACATGTCTGACATCCTCGTTGTTGACGACGAACAAGCGATCCGGCATTTGCTCTCGGAAGTACTCGCAAAAGACGGCCATCACGTGCAAAATGCCTCGGACGGCGACGCCGCGCTGGAAATACTCGGCACGAGCGATTTCGATCTCGTGGTCAGTGATTTACACATGAAGGACGTGGATGGCATCTCGGTATTGCGCGCGACCAAAACCAAAAGCCCATACACCGAAGTTTTGATTCTCACCGGCAAAGGCACGGTCGCCTCCGCGGTGGAAGCCATGCGTCTCGGGGCCTCCGAATATCTCACCAAACCCGTCGATCTCCAAGAATTCCGTCTCAAGGTTCGGCAAGCGCTCGAACGCCGCGCCATGCGTTTGCAGATCGAAGCGCAGCGGCGTGAGCTGCAAATCCATCAAGAGATGATCGCGCGTGATCTCAAGCTGGCCGCGCAGGTGCAATTGAGCTTGGTGCCGCCGCCGTTTCAGCATGAGCGCGTGGAAGTGGCCGTGCGCTACAAACCCATGATCGGCGTGGGCGGCGATTTTTCGGATATCTATTTTGACGGCAATCGCCAGCTCTATTTGACCATCGTCGACGTCACCGGGCACGGCATTACCGCCGCGTTGCTCGTCAATCGCATGGCCAATGAAATCCGCCGCCTGCTGCGCGAGCAACTCGAACCGCGCATGGTGCTGCACCAGTTCAACAATTTCATTTGCGAATCGTTTGCGGGCACGGGCATGTTTCTCACCGTATTCCTTTGCAAGCTCGATCTCAAGAACCTCTTGCTTACCTATGCCGGCAGCGCACATCCCGCGGCGATAATTTGGCGGGAACAACAGGGGCAGTTCGAAAAACTCGAGTCGCAAAATCCCATCGCCGGTTTCGATCAAGCCGAAGCGGCGCGTTTCACGCAAAGCATTACTCAGCTTGCGCCGGGCGACAAACTACTGATGTACACGGACGGGATCATCGAAGCCGAGAACGCTACGGGCAAGGCCTTGGGCTTGCGCGGCATGCTTGGTTTTCTGAAGAACGAGCAATCGCTGCGGGCCGAACAGGCCGCGGATAAACTGCTCAGCGGGCTGAGCCAGTGGACCAATCGCCCATTGCGTGATGACGTGTATTTGCTGATGGCGGGAGTGAAATGAAAAAATCAGTACAGTTTGAAGGTGAGCACTCGCTATTGTGTTTCCCTGGCCAGAACAACGCGCGTTGATTGCGAAACGCCGCGCGCTACGCAAGACTGCTTATTCTCTCCCCCCGTTTTACCACACCCTCTCTCTTTTTCACTGCGAAGTGATGCCTCAGTTACCTCTGGTCGTAGCCCGGCTTGCGAGGCAATACGGCACCGCGTTTTCTTTTTTGGTTTGTCGCTGCTCGTTCTTGAGAGTCCTCTTCGCTTGTTTACCGAGGGGGCTAGTTCACCGCGCCGACATAAAGCGCTGCGCGGGCTTCAAAAAGCAAAGAGCCTGCGTCTGTGCATGATGAAAACCTAGCGCTGACCTCTGGTCCGCATGGGATGGTTTGCAAGCTGGCGGCTTGCGCTCCAGCAGTTTCGTGCGGAACCTCTTGTGTAACAAGATTGCGCCGAGTGCTAAAAAGGTTTCTGTATAACATGTTCAAGCGGAGGCGCTCATGCTCTCGGCTCCAAGCCACCTCGCGCGAAGAGGCCACCTCGGTAAACAAGCGAAGAACGCACCTCGGAGAAGCAGCGACAGAACATAAAAGACCAACGCTAGCATTTTGCCATGAACCTCCGGGCCATGCAGAAGTGTTTGCGCTACGTTCTCCACCGATAACCGAGGCGTTACACCGCGAATAAGTCTCAATGCCAGCTTGGCTCCGAAGATATTGCCGCGGCTCCGATCGTAGCCGGACCTTGGCGCGTCACGCGCAGTGTAACCGGTTTGGTGATGGTGAGCTTCTCATCGTAAGCGCCCGCCCGCAGCAAAATAACATCCCCACCTTCTAGGTTTGCAGCTTCGACCGCGCGCTTGACCGTATCGAACGGATACGTGCTCGTGCCCTCATAACCGGGCGTTTCCACATCGACAAACCAAACGCGGCCATCGCAAACCGGCCTGCGATAAAAATCCACGGCAATATCAGCCCAGCGATCCAATTGCTTCTCGGTCAAGCGTTGCAAATTGGCGTGCAGCGGCGGAAGAAAATGGTAAGACATGATATTCGTCGCGATGTCTTCCACCAGTTCCTTTTGCGCAGCGTTGAGCGCTTCGTATCGCAACGAGAAATTGAATTCGGCAATCTCGTCGCGATTCCAACTCGCCAAGTCTGCTATCGTATCTGTGATGCGATCATCCCCGGGAGCTTTTTGTATTCCTTTGTGATCGCGCAGCGCGATGCCGAGGTCGCCGTGCGTATGCTGCAGACCAAAGTAATGTCCGATCTCATGCAACTGCAACCAGCCGGCGCTCAGCGAATCGGCCCCCACCCAAATAACGTCCTTGAAGTTTTTGATGCGCCACTTCGCGCCGCTCGTCCCTTGATTGACGTAAAGATTCACGGCATTTTTCCGCCACGCATACAGCTCCGGATAGCGGGCCACATGGGCAATCATTTGATCGAGCAACTCATTGTTCCTGTCGCCTTCGACGAAATCAGTTGCGAACCAAAACGCCGGATCGGGGTCAAAGCCGCCGCGCGAACCGATTTCGACAACCTCATACAACTCAAATCGGTAGCCGCGCCATGAGTCGGCGAGCAGCGCATTCATTTCGTCGACTGCTGCTTCAACCATCGCATTCGTTATGGACTCACCGTATTTTGTAGTGGGATTCGGCCGGGCCAGGTTCTTCGGATTGCGGATAATCTTGTATGAAAGCCGAATTTTGATGAGGCCGTCTTCTTCGCCGGCGTGCGCCAAATCACCGAAAGCAAACATTCCCACCAAACCCGCCAAAACGAGCTGCCCACATTTCAAAGAAATTGTTTTCATATACGTCACTGCAAATTCACCAACACCAAAACCAAACCTTTGCCGGCTGCGAGCCGGGTCATGGCTTTGCCGAGAATTGCACCGTGCGAAAGCGACCGATCTGTGGCTTTCATGGCATGGCCCGGTTGCGCAGAAGTCGTGAGCAAATCACCGGGAGCGATTGCACCATTCACAGTGGTCGCCAATGCATAGACACGACCGGTGAGCGCGACATCGCGGCCTTCCTCCAGTGCGCCTTCTTGCTTCATCGTGAGTCCCGCGCGCACGCCGGCGGCGCCACTGATGACCCCGGCGACGCGAGTATCATAGGCCTTTTCACAAAGCTTCAGTTTGCCGGGATTGTCTTCATCGATCACCACAACTGCACCTGCTGGAATATTCGCTTGCGACATGGGGAAAGGTTCAGCGAGATCGGCGCCACCGGTGATCGTCAAAATTTTCGTCGTAGTCGTCCCGTTCACGTGGATCGAATTTTCAAAAAAGGCTTTGCCGGAAGGATGCAGCGCGAGGCCCGGCTTGCTGCTGTCCGCGCACAGGTAGAGAGGCTGCGCGTTGATTCCACCAAGCCCAATGCCGGCGCCGAGCTTGCCCGAAGCCAGCCAGGTCCTGAACAGTTTTGCAGCAACGTGTTGTGAGGAGAGATTTGTAATGCGCCCCTCGGTTGAGAGAGCCTGCGTGCTACTATCGCGCAGGGTTGACTTCGTGGTATCGTTGGCGGCTGGTTGCGCCACGCCTTTTTGCACGGCGAGGCCGGAGAAAAGAATAATAGAAAGAATTTTGAGGTGCATGGCTTTCTCTTCCTGAGAAATGTAGCGTTCATAATTTTACCAGTGACAAAGTACGATCTTCGTTTGCCACTTGCGGATTCTAAAATAGTAGACACACCGAACAACTCTTCGCTCTCACAATGAGGCTCAAGTCTTCTCAAACTTCGAGCCGGCTTGAGCCTTTTGCAGGGAGATAATTGGCGGCACTCAGCGTGCGATGATGCGCCCCGTTCCCACCAAGACGTTCGCGTTTCCCGCATGCTCTTCAAAAGTGACTTCCAAATCTAGATTCGAAAAGCCCTCCTTTCCTTGCGCTGTGAAACTCATCGGTGCGCGTGTGCCGGCCGCAATCTCTTGCGTCATGCCACCGGTGAAGAGGCCTTGAAGATTTTGTGAGGGCCAACTCGCCGTGCATTCGACGAGCAATGTCTCTTTGCTATCGCCCGTTTGCGGGTTGCGCTCGGAATGCGTGATCGTGGTTTTGAATTTTCCCACCAAATCGCCGCTCACGGTTTGTCCTTCAATGACGCGGCCTTGCACGTGAATGACGCCGGAATTATCCACCCACTCGTAGCCGGCTTGGGTTACATTTCCCGTGCTGCGATCAACCGTAATCGTCACCACTTGATTGATGGGTGCTTTCGGAGCAACGATGTCGTTGCTTCCTTCCCGGCCACAAGCCGTCAAAACGAACATCGCGATTGCGCACACGCCGGAAGACAGTACTCTACTTTGCATGATGACCCTCCTTGAGGTTCATTGAAAAACTGAATTGATCTTGTTCTCAAGGATAAGTCAAAGCGAGTGCCAGAGGCAGTTGCGTTGTTGCTGATGAAGTAAGTTTAGAAAATGTTGGAGCGTGGCCGTCTCAACGTGAGTGGCATGTGTACGTTCAAAGAAGGGAAAACGCCGGCAGAATCTTGCCAGAATTAGAGGGTTTGATTTTGGGAAGGTTAGAGTGGCAGAAAGTTATTAGTCTTGCATCGGGTTCACAATCCCCAGCTTGCTCATTTTATAGCGCAGCGTTGCAATCGGAATTTTCAACGCACGCGCCGCGCGCGATTGATTCCAGTCATGCTCTTGCAGCATCTTGCGCACGAGTTGGCGTTCATACTCTTCAAGGCATTCAGACAAAGATTTGGTGACGTGCAAATCTTCGAGCACCGGCTCGAAGCGTTTATACTCTTTGGCGAGATCGGGCGGCAGAGTTTTGTGATCGAGAATTTCTTTTTCCGCGGGCGCGAGCGCAACGAGACGCTCGACAAAATTTTCCAACTCGCGAATATTGCCGGGCCATTTGCGTTGCTGCAAGAATTCCAACATGCTCGCGCTGAACTGTTGCGCCTTTTTTTGTTGCTCGCTCGCAAACTTTTTCAAGAAGTGATGCGCGAGCAGAGGAAGATCGGCGCGGCGTTCGTGGAGAGAAGGGACGTGGATGGGATAGACGTGCAAGCGATAGAACAAATCTTCTCGAAATTGCTTCGCGTCCACCAATTGTTGCAACGACCGGCTGCTCGCGGAGATGATGCGCACGTCAACCGTATGCGTTTTGTTGCTGCCCACGGGTCGCACTTCGCCTTCCTGCAGAAAGCGCATGAGCTTGGATTGCATTTCGAGCGGCAGGTTGGCGATTTCATCCATAAAAAATGTGCCGCGATCGGCTTCGTCGAGCAGGCCTTTGCGCTCGGCAATCGCACCGGTGAATGCGCCTTTCACGTGGCCGAACAACTCGCTCTCAATCAGATGCGCCGGAATCGCGCCGCAATCAATGGCAACGAACGGCTTGTCGCCGCGGCTGCTGCATTTGTGAATTGCGCGCGCGATGCGCTCTTTGCCCGTGCCGCTCTCGCCTTGCAATTGCACGCGCACTTCGCAACGGGCCGCAGCTTCGATCGTTTGTAAGAGTTTTACGAAAGCTTTGCTCTTGCCCAATAAACCTAGCTCTTCATATTTGCTGCGGAGATTCAACTCGGTGAACGGCGGCGTGAAGTACTGCTGAATCCCCTGCACATTGCGCAGATACGGCGCGGCAATGACTGCGATTTTCTCCAAATAAGCGCGCGCACTTTCGTCGAAAGCACCGCCATCACGGCGGTTCAAAATCATGAGCGAGCCGAGCACAACGCCCTCGCTTTGCAACAACACGGCGATGACGGATTTGATCGCCATCTCTCCGAACTTCACTTTGGCAAAACGCGGATCGGTCTTCATGTCCGCGCTCAAGAGCGGCTGATTGAATTGCATGAGCCAGCCCGCAATCTGCGTTTGCAGCATGTGATATTTCGGATCGTGCTCGTGCACGCCCTCACGCACTACGGTCTTGAACGTCTGCCGGGTTTGCGGATTGATCAGCATGATGAGCGCGGTCTCGGCTTCGAGCAAAGCCGCGGCGCGTTGCGCCACGTAGCGCAGCGTTTCGTCAAAGTCGTTTTGCTGATTAAGAACGGAGGCGAGATCAATGAGAGATTCTAAACTGTGGAGGTTTTCGGATTGTGCCATCACGCTTTGGCTCTCGTTTATAACTTCATAAACTCGTTCACGCTGGGGCGTCAACCCAGCAACTCGCCTCTTGCGTGGCGATACGCAAAGATCATTTTCAAAACATCGACGCAATTAAAAATCGCCTCTTCCATGGAATCGCCTTCGGCAAAAGCGCCTGGCATGCTCGGCACCGAAGCCAAGTAGCCGTCGCCGTTCTGTTCGATAACAAAAGAAACAAAAGCCGCGGTGCTGTTTTTCATATCTCATTCTCCAAAAGTCGCGGCAGATACAGAAGCGCTCGTTCACTAACAAGACTCCCGCTTCGCCTTCACTCAAATGCGCGGGCAGAAACTTGAGTGCGACGAAGCGATCGAGCTTGATGTCGAGGGCTTTGTAAACCACGCCCATGCCGCCTGCGCCGAGCTTTTCGAGGATTTTGTCGTGGGAGAGGGTTTGGCCGAGCATATTCATGGTACGGCTTTCACGCCTTGTCGCCTCGCATAAGTCGAAGCTAAGAAACTCTAAAACCGAAGGGGAAATGATCTTGGGCGAGAGAGATTTTCTTGCAAAAGCCTTATATCAAAACGAGGCTCAAAATTGCTTCATAAAGTTTAGTCATAGACATCACGTCGATGGCCGACGTGCATCACAATGAGCTTCTGAGCCTTGTCGTCAATTTCATAAATGACGCGAAAGCTGCCAATACGAATCCGCCAACCCTCTCTTCCCACCAGTTTCTTACAGCCGGCAGGGCGAGGTGAAAGAGCTAGGTTACGAATGGCATCCCGCACTCTGGAATATGTCTGTTGCGGTAATGCCGCAAGCTCTTTCTGCGCGCGGGGAAGAATTTCTATTTGATAACTCACGAACGGTTCCGTTCGATTTCAACAACAGCATCTTCGAAAGAAATAGGTTGCTCGCCGGAAGCTTTCGCCGCATCATAGGCGCGCAACTCGGCCAACTCTTCCAGTTCATGCAACAAGCGATAATAAGTATCGATGTTCAAGAGCACGCTGATGCGTTTACCTTGTTGATCGACGACGAATTGTTCCTGCATTGGTATCATGGTTATTCTCCGGTTTGCAAGCGTTCACTTTTGTGGGATGCAATTTTACACAAATTTTGAATAAAAGCAAGCTTCGGGAGCAAACACAAATGCTGAATAAACCATT
>JABWAN010001119.1 GCA_013361015.1 Candidatus Zhuqueibacterota bacterium
GTTGACCGACCCATCGACATATTTGATTCGGACTATTCTCAATGATTGTAGAGAGCTCTTAGACAATGTGCACGCACGGCAACATAAGGGCAAGTATTGGTTTTGTTCCACTGCTGATTTCCACGCTCCTGATCTTGCAATCCTATGCGCTCGCTTACTCGGGTAATGGAATCCCCGTCACCTATCGTAATCCTCAACTCAAACCTCTCACTTTCGAAAACGGCGTGCCGCAGGGCATGGTGCGCGCAATCTATCAAGATCGCGCCGGGTTAATGTGGTTTGGCGCTCGCGCGGGGATTGAAAGCGAGCCACATTTTTATCAAACGGGTTGGTTGGCCGTGCTGGGCTCACTGGTGTTGGCTGTGATGGTCTACGGCGGCATTCGCCGGCGCCTGCATAAACTAGAAGCCACAAAGCGCGCACTGGAAAAGGAGGTTGCAGATCGCACTCACCAACTGCGCGAAAGCGAGGAAAGCGTACGCCGGCTTACCGAACACTTGGAGCAACGTGTGCTCGAGCGCATCGCCGCATTGCAGGACGACGAGGAGCGCTATCGTGTTCTGTATGATCACAATCCGAGCATGCTCTTTACTGTCGATGTTGAGGGCAAAGTGCTTTCCGTAAATCGGTCCAGCCGGGAGGAACTGGGTTACGCGGCGGCCGAATTGCTCGGGCGTTCTGTGCTCGAAGTCTTTCACGAAGAAGATCGGGGCATGATGCAGCAGCAATTGGCGACCTGCCTGAAAAATCCGCATCGGTCGCGTGCGTGGGAATTGCGCAAGCTGCGGAAGGATGGCAGCATCATGTGGGTCAGCGAATCTGCCCGCGCCATTAAAAATCGCGAGGGTGGCTGGGTGATTTTGCTTGTCTGCACGGACATTACCCTGCGCAAGCAGGCCGAGAGCGCGATCAAGGAAAGCCAGAATCGCTATCATGTTCTCTTCGAAGAAGGCCCGACCCCGCTTTGGGAAATCGACATGTCCAAAGTGAAGAGCCTGCTCGCACAATGGCGGCAAGCGGGCGTCACGAATTTCCGCGCATTTTTTGACGAGCATCCCGAGGCATTGCTGCAATGCTTGGAGTTGGTCAAAACTTTGGATATCAACCAAGCCACTTGGCGGCTTTATGGCGCCGATTCCAAAGAGCACCTGCGCCAGAACGCGCGGCGAATTTTGAATGCGGAATTGCTGCGCATGTTTAAAGAGCAGCTTGTTGCTGTTATTGCAGGCCGGACCGATGGTGAAATTGAAACGAACACGCAAACCCTGGCCGGGAAAAACCTCGACGTCAGAGTGCATTGGCGCATCGTGCCCGGGCACGAGCACAATCTTTCGAGGCTTTTCGTTGCATTGATTGATTTCACCGAGAAGAAAGAAACTCTCGACGAGCTGCAAGCTTCCCAAGCGCGCTTTCGGGCTTTGAGCGCGCACCTGCAATCTTCACGCGAGCAAGAGCGCCTAGCCATCGCGCGAGATTTACATGATGAATTGGGCCAGACGCTGACTTCGCTGAAGATGGATCTGTCCATGTTGGAACGCAAAGCCCGAAGCGCCAGCGCCAAACACGGCTGCGACGCAGTTATGGGGGATATCGAGGCCATGCAAAAACGAATTGCGGGCACGATTCAATTCGTGCGCAGCTTGATTACCGAATTGCGGCCGGAAGTTTTGGATACCCTCGGCCTCTTGCCGGCATTGGAATGGCAAATCATCGAGTTCCACAAGCGCACCGGCTTGGCGTATGAGTTTCATGTGGAAGCCGAAGAGTTGCGCCTTGCCAAGGACCATACGATCGCGATCTTCCGTATTTTTCAAGAAAGCCTGACGAATATCGCTCGGCATGCCAACGCCAGCAAGGTGAAGGCAACCATCGCAAGGCGCAATGGCACGCTGTGGGTGGAGGTCGCGGACGACGGC
>JABWAN010001120.1 GCA_013361015.1 Candidatus Zhuqueibacterota bacterium
GCGCCATTGGCCAAGTTGCGCACACGACGGCCGGTCACATCGAGGACGACCAGCTCGATGAAACTCGCTTTCGGCAATTCGAAAGCCAGCGTTACGCTTGCGTTGAAAGGATTGGGCCACGGCAACAAGAGCGCCAACTCGCGCGGCGGCGCACTCACGAGAGAGTCATCAACACGGCTCGGCATGGTAATGATAAAGCCGGCGCGATATTCCAGCACCGATTCCCCGCTGAAATTCGCCGGCGCCGGTGTTTGTGCCACGACACACGCGCGACCGGCTTGCAGTCCTTGCGTCGGAATCCATGCGACACATTTTGTAGAGGACACTCGTGCGATTGAATCAGCGAAAGCCTTCTTCCCGGAAGCGGATTCAACCCAAACCTTGAGAGCACTGAGACTGCCGCCGTATTGAATTTCAGCCTGCACAGGCATGCCAAGTTCAACCGTGTCACTCAGTGCCCATGCTCGAAGCCAAAGCGTTTCTCCAGTTTTCCAATAATAAAAATCCGGCTGTGGATTTTTCCAATCGGCCTCGGCAAGGAAGCTTGCGCTCCATGCCGGTGGAGCAGGAGCAGAAGCGGTTTGCAACATCTGTCGCCATGCTTCATCGGTCAAACGGTCGGTGGAAGGCCACACAAACTCGTGATATGAAAACCCTGCGCCGCGCGTGAGCACCAATTGGCCTTCGACGGAACAAATCGCGTAAACGCAGTAAGGATATCCAACGCCTTCCTCCAACACCGTGTTGGAGTTGGCATCGGTATGCACATCTGCAATCACCGGCATGGCATCTTTGTTATCCGGGCGCGGCCCGCCGGTTGGCCATTGCGAAAACTCGACGATCTGCTCCAACGTCTTCCCAATATTCAAAATCGTTTCATAGTCATCTAGTGCGAGCGGGAGATTGGCAAGCTCCTTCTCTGAAATTTTGTGCAGCTTGATCAGCACATCGTGCAGTTGATTCAAGCTTGTCTCAAATTCTGCAAATAGTAAATTGCGATGTCGCAGACCGGTTTGCAAGAAGTGCGCGAGCGAGGCCAAGCGCGCGTACAAATGCGGATTCGGCTCGACGTAGCCTTGCTTGCCCACGGCATCAGGTTTCATGCCCGTTTCGGTGCCGCTCTGTTTGGCATAAAGAATCGTGTCGTGGCGCAACTCCGCCCAAGAGCCGAGCGCGGCGAGCAAATCTTTATCGCTCCAAGCGCGCGTTTGCATCCAGCTCGGATAACCTTCCCCTTTCGCATACAGCAAAGGCATCAAACTATAGAGCCAATTCCAATAAACATTCTGCGCCCACGTCTCCGCGGGATAAGCAGCAAACTCTTGGCGCAGCGCCTCCAACTTTGCCGGATAGCTGGGAAAATTCGTCCAATCAGGAGTTTGCTGCAACAACTCCAATGCACGCGCGGAACCGAGCACAGCCATCACGTCCAAACCCGTTGGCATGAAACGCGCGTCCGGCAGCTTGTCAAACACGAGTTCATCCAAAACGTAGGAATCCGGAATAAAGCGTTGGCCCATGAGGCGAAAGCCTGCGGGCTGGCCGGGGTATTCGATTTTCGGGCCGGGCAGGGCTTGCGCCAATTGTTGAAACTGGGAAAGCAGATCGCGCTTGGCCAAAGTATCCGGAGAGGAGCTGAGGAAACATCTGCCATAAACCTGCTGCGCAATCTGTCGATATTGGTCCGGGCCAAGATCGTCGCTTTTGCCGACGAAGAAAACGGTGGTTTGGTAAATGTCATCCCAATCATCGAGAACGGGATGGACATCGATTTGTGCGCGCATGAGCGCTTGCGTCAGCAGTATTGCGCCCAAAGTGTAGCCACTATCCAGACGACCATAAGTCATTCGTCCCAGCCACATCATGGTTTCGAAATAGCGGCGCAAGGAATCGGACTGCGTGTAGTGC
>JABWAN010001121.1 GCA_013361015.1 Candidatus Zhuqueibacterota bacterium
ACGATTTGAAAATTTCCAAAGCCTCGCGCTTCAAGCGATAGGTCCAATCCGAATCGTTCGGGCCGTCGTCGTGATCGTCCCAAATCGCGTAGTGGTGGGTGGCAGCGAGCAAGGCTTGCCATTCCGGCAACGCGCGGCCGTGTGCATTGCGGTGCCGCATGAATGCCGTGGAATAAAAATCCGGTTCGCGATAATAGATGTTGTCGCCCAGCCAGAGCATGACATCGGGCTGCTTCGCCGTGAGCGCGGTGAAAATTTCAAAATCACCGCCATAAGGTTCGCCGGGACGATCGTGCTCCTTCTCATTCACATACGCGCACGATCCGAGGGCAACCGTAAACGCCGGCGGATCGGTGCGCCATTGCCAATGCGCTTGGGTTTGAAACGTGAGCCGGTAGGGAAGGGGTACAAGTTTGCCGTCGAGATACAATTCATAGCCGTAGCGTTGTCCGGCTTTCAAAAAGGAGAGCACGAGGTGGGCGAGGTGATCGTCTTCGCGCGTCGTTGCAACGGCGGCACTCAATTGCGAAGTGTTGGGCTGGCCCTCAATCCAATAGCGAAATTGCACGTGTGCCGGCCGCGTGGTTTGCACCCAGAGGGCGACCTCCGTCAACTCCGAATAGCCCAGCATGGGGCCGGAACGCAAACCCAATTCGGCGGCGGCAGCAGCGCCGGTTGCGAGGGGAGCGTTCTGCGCAAAGGCGGCGTGCCTCGGCACAAGCAGAATGATCACAGCGAGAGCGAAAATTTTTCTCATGGATTTTCCTTCATCATTAAGGTTTGATCAGGGCGATGAGAGCTTAGGCGGGATTTCCAGAAAGTGCATTGCGATTGTGTTTGCGTAGATAATCTCGAAATGCTTCGAGACGAGGTAGACTAGCGCGATCTTTGCGGCGGTTTTCAGCGCGTCTGCCGGCAATTAGGTCATCCAGGCTGGCGATGGGAAAGCGCTCGTCAATGAAGAGATACTCCACGTTCCAACTGTTGAAAACCTCGGCGAAACGTTCGCCCTGTTCGTAAGAAAACATGGCTCTCAGTCTCCGTAGCCCAAGTATTCCGGCAAATTTTCTTTGCACCATTGGCGATATTGCGCCGTAGTATCGAACGCGCGATAAGGCGCGTCATCTAAAGCAGGCTTATACGTGTGGACGAATGCATAGCGCATGCGCTCGCGGAAGGAGCGTCGCGCCGCGGCTTCGAATTCTTTTTCCCACTCTTGTTGTTCATCACTAGTGTAATTCATGGCGTTCTCCGGTCATTGACGCACGAAATTAAACAAGCGGAAGAACTTCTGCAAGCGCGGAGCCAAATCGGTCTTCTTCCGCTTTATCCGTTACGGCACGCTTTATCTTGCGATTCGTCACGTCTTGTGTGATTCAGGGCAACAATTCTAGCTCTTGCAATGCCGCCCGCACGCGTCGTTCCAAAGCGTTTGCAGAGAGAGCGACCTCGTTGTGCAGTTGCATAAACCTCCCCGGCGCAACCAGCGCAGCAAGCTTGGCCGTGTCCGAGGCAAAGGCCATTTGCAACCATTCTTCCGGCACTTGATCGACCGCAGGGCGATGCTGATTGCGTTCGCGCGCAACCTCGATTGACGCGACGACTTCCAAAATCGCGCTGCGTGGTTTTACTTCCTCTCCAAAAATTGCGAGCGCCTCGGCGTAGTCGTAATGCGCAAATTCAAACAGCAGAGGCAACGTATGCGGTGCTGCGCGGCGCCGCTCTTCTGCGGCGCGCGCAAGCCATTCCAGGGCTTCGCGCATCACCGCCGCGCGATTGCGAAAAATCAAAGTGCCCGCTTCCGTGTAATAAAAATGCGGGCTGCGCACGCCGGGGTTGCAGAGAATGTGATGCGCTTTGTCGATGGGAAAGTAGTTGGCCTCGGGCAGATCGAGCAAGTGCAG
>JABWAN010001122.1 GCA_013361015.1 Candidatus Zhuqueibacterota bacterium
ATGACTTTCATTACGAGAACTCCTAGTTTAGACTATTCTGCCCATCGCCTCACGACGACCGAGGCAATGAGATGACAAACTTCGTGAACTGGCCTTCCTCCGTCTCCACTTTGATCTCCCCGCGAGGTTGCTGCACGATGATGTTATAGCTGATCGACAAGCCTAAGCCCGCGCCTTGTCTCGCCGGCTTCGTCGTGAAGAAAGGATTGAACATTTTCTCGCTGGGGGAAAGCGCCATGCCCCGTAGATCAACATTCCTTGCCGTGAGAAAATCGTGTCCGCAACAAAAAGCTGCGTCTTAATTTTGCTACATCAAGTATGACTACAGGTTTGTCGAGCGCGAGTTGGAGGAGAATCCGAGAGATTGTGTGTCCTTCGTGGAGCAAGTAGCTTGCAGCGCGGCCGCGGGCGCTCGTCGCACAATAAGCGCGCGAGGGCTTGCTGACGCGGCAACAAAATAAGCACGTCGCCATAAAAAGCAAAACCTTTCTGCCCTTCCGAAAGTCTATGACAGAATGATTTATCGGCAGAACGAATTGACGAGGGAAATCGGATGGCTCTCGGGCTTACATTTTAAAATTGTTCTCGCGAAAACGCCGCAACATCGTTGCCATGTCTTCACGCTCTTCTGCTTCGCGTTGCGCTTTGTGCTCCGGGGAAGTGAGGTGTTCCAAGGGTTGTTCTAAAATTTCGGAGGGAATTTCTTTGAGAAAGCGCGAAGGCTGCATTTCCAGCACTTCTTTGTAGCGCGTACGTTTGGCGGAAAAACTCACTGTAAGCTCGCGTTGCGCACGGGTGACCGCGACGTAGCACAAGCGCCGCTCTTCTTCTACACTGCCGTTCTCCATCGAGCGAGTGCTGGGAAACTGGCCTTCATTCATTCCGAAGAGAAAGACGAAGGGAAACTCCAACCCTTTCGCGGAATGCACGGTGAGAAAAATGGCGCGATCAACCTTCTCGTTGAGATAGTCGCTGTCCGAGATCAAGCTGATGCGATCCAAAAAGCCGTCGAGCGAAGGCTCCTCGCTGTTCTGCTCGAATCTTTTGATGCTTCCCAAAAACTCCCGCACGTTGATGACTTTGGCCTCGCGCGCCTTCTCGTCCGCGGTCGTTTCTTCCACGGCTTTGATATAAGCCAGTTCTTTCACCAAATCTTCACTTACGCCGCTGAGGTTACCTTGCCGAAAACGGGCGCGATACTTTTCTATCAAATGAACAAACTCCGAGATCGCGTGCAGCGTCGCGGGCCGCATGTCTTCAAGCTGCGCCGCGTCTTTGAAGGCGTGAAAGAGATTCTTGTGCGTGCGCAGGCAATATTCGTGCAGTTTAATGAGCGTCGCGCTGCCGATGCCGCGTTTGGGAAATTGCAGCGCGCGCTTGAGATTGAGCTCGTCTTCGGGATTGCGCATGAGCTTCATGAATGCAATGAGATTGCGAATTTCCGGGCGCTCATAGAACGAAGTGCCGCCGATGAGTTGATAAGCAACTCCGACATTGCGCGCGGCTTCTTCTAACGGGCGCAACTGAAAGTTCGTGCGCACCAACACGGCAAAATCTGCAAAACGGAGGCTGGGGTCATGCATTTTGCGCAGCATGATTGCGTTCATCACCTTCTCAGCTTCATCGTTCTCGTTCTCTGCGCAGATGATGGCAATGCGCGCCTCACTGCTTTGCTGCGACCAGAGGCGCTTGTCTTTGCGACGGACATTATTACGGATGATCGCATTCGCCGCGTCCAGCAGCGCCTGATGCGAGCGATAGTTTTGTTCGAGCTTGATGACGCGCGCGCCCGCGAAGTGCTGCTCAAACTGCAGAATCATCTCGGGATCCGCGCCGCGCCACGAATAGATAGCCTGATCGTCATCGCCGACCACGCACAAATTCCGGTGCG
>JABWAN010001123.1 GCA_013361015.1 Candidatus Zhuqueibacterota bacterium
GGCAGCATCTCTTCTTACGCGTGGAATTTCGGCGACGGCAACAGCTCTTCTGCCGCCAATCCTTCACACACCTACAACGCCGCGGGAAATTATAACGCCGTATTGACGGTGACGGATGATCAAGGCGCGACCGGATCGGATAATGTGGCCATCACTGTTTCCGGACCACAGCCTCCGGCTGCACCGAGCAATTTGAGTGCGAATGCAGTGAGCACAAGTCAAATCAATTTGACATGGGTTGACCATGCGAATGATGAAGCTGGCTTTAAAATCGAGCGCAAGACCGGTGCAAACGGCACGTATAACGAGATTGCAACGCTCGGCGCAGATGCGACTTCGTATCCGGACAATGGCCTTGCGGCGGGCACGAATTATGTCTATCGGGTGTTTGCTTATAACGCCAATGGCAATTCCGACAATTCGAATGAAGCGAGCGCCACAACGCAAGGCGGCAGCGGGAACGTCAATCTCGCACTCAGTAAACCCGCAACGGCTATGACCTCGGACGCGAGCTATCCGCCGAGCCGCGCCAATGACGGCAATACGAGCAACTACTGGCGCAGCGGCAGTGTGAGCGGCAGCAATCCCACCAACTGGTGGCGCGTGGATTTGGGCGCTACGCAGACGGTTGCGCGCATCGTTGTGAGATGGAAGGACAGTTACTTTGCGAAGGTTTACGATATTCAGATTTCCGATGATGACGCAAACTGGGCAACGGTCTATACGAACAATGCCGGCGCGAAAGGCGTGCAGGATATTTCTTTCGCTCCCTCGTCTGCGCGTTACGTGCGCATTTACATGCGCGCGAATCAGAAGTCGAATTATCGCATCATTGAATTTGAAGTGTATGCGAGCGGCAGTTTGGGAAAAGGCCTGCTCGGCGCAGAAGAGAAAGACGCCATTATTCCGGCAGAGATTGCGCTGGAGCAAAACTATCCCAATCCGTTCAACCCGAGCACGAACATCTCATTTGCACTCACCGAAGAAGCGCATGTCACGTTGCGTGTCTATGACATGCTCGGCGCTAAAGTCGCGACATTGGTAAACGGTGTGCGCCCGGCCGGACGCCACACCGCGACTTTCGATGCCCGTGACTTGCCGACGGGAACGTACTATTACGTTCTGCAAGTGGGCGAAACGCGTCTCATGCGCCGGCTCTCATTTGTGAAATAGGGATTTTGCCATTCACCTTGCCAAAGGTTGAAAACCTGCGCAAGGAACTTGGAATACAAAGACAGGCCGAGGAGAATGCTTTGCCGCAATCTCCACGGCCTTTTTATTGCGCTGCACACCAGTTTCTTCTTCAAACCCCTTGGTAAGCCGAGGAATATCTTTCCCCAAAATGTTGTTGCAAAAGACAAGTGAAGTTTGTTATTGTCTGTCCAGCAATCAAAAGAAACTAAGTCATCGCCAAAACAACCGTGCTTCCATATCGCAAAACACTATCACTGCTGCTTGTGTTGAGCTTGCTGCAGTCCTTCGCACCGTTGATGCACACGGCGGCAGCAACGTCGTGTTGTGTGGCTGATGCTAAAATGTCACCGGTTTCGAGTTGCTGTCAAAAAGATTCGCCGCAGGTGCAAATGCAGTGTTGTCCGGGTTGTGCTTCGCCCGCTTTGCACGCGACGCCTCCTGCGGCGCGTGCAGAAAGAGAGTCCTTGCGCGTGCAACTTACGCCTGCCGTGCTCTTCGCTGCTGCGAGTCTGCCCATTACCGCAATTTCAGCGGCTGCCTCCTTCTCCCCTTTTAGTCTGCATTTCAACAATAACCAACGCTACTTGCTCACTGCAACTCTCCTTATTTGATCTCCCTGCAAGGGTGAAGTACGCCCAATCCAGACTTTCCATTTCTTGAAAAAATGAGGCGCAATGAAAGCGCGCCTCGCAAGT
>JABWAN010001124.1 GCA_013361015.1 Candidatus Zhuqueibacterota bacterium
TGCTCAAATTTCACAGCAGCTTTGTGCCGCATCTTTTCTGCGGCGAGTGCGGGCAGAATACCGTGCTCATGAAGCCGATCTTCCGGCTGGCCAACGAAGAAGTGCAGTGCGTGCACTGCAAGAAAATCGGGGCGCGCGAAAGCTTGCAGCTCGCGCGCCTCGGTGACAGCATGGATCTCGCGGACGACTTGCCGGACGAGTACCGCACCGCGATACTGCAAATGCCATTGCCACAACTCGGCTTTCCCCGCTTCGCGGGCCACGTTCTGCTCGTGCAAGATGGCCACGGACATTCACACTACTTCGAGTTTGCAGAATGAGGCGCAGACACAAGACCTGTATGGAAAATTGCATTACCTCTCGAACCGATACACGGACCGTATCGTTCACCAACGTCAAAACGAACACCTCTAACTGGAAGGAAACATCGGAATGGCAGACATCATCAATCTGACTTTCATCAACGTCAGTGACGATTCGGAGATGGATGTCGACATGTCTCGAGATATGACGCGGGAACAAATCATCGACAATCTGGTGCTCGCCGGGTTCATTCCGCCGCTGCTCAACAACAACGAAGAGTACGGTCTCACGGTCAAAGGCCGCGGCGAATTGGGCGAGGGTCAAACGCTCGCGCAAATCAACGCGCAAGACGGTGATCGCGTGCGAGTAGCCGTGGTGCAACGCGGCGGCAGCGCGCTGACAGTACGCATGTAGTTCGGCGTTTTCACAAAAAGACTGGCGCCGCCATTTTGTCGCCACCCTCGAAATAAATCGCGGTAATTTGCAAAGTGTGGAGTAAGAGGTGAGAACTTCTCGAACCGTGCGTTTAGAGCATGACTTTCTTGCCATGCAAGCGCTGCAAAGCGAGGTCATCAAATGGGAAGCGGATCGCCGCGTTCCGCCGGAAATTTATGCCGTGGATTATAATCTGCGCGGCATGACCGGTCCCAACACTTTTAGCGAAACGCACACGGTCGTGATTAAGCTTTTGCCGGAATATCCGGATCGCCCGCCGTTGGCGAAATTCACTTCTCGGCCGCTCTTGTTTCATCCGCACGTCTTCGGCAATGGTGTGGTGTGTGTGGGCGGTTATTCTCCCGACGAGGGGCTGGCGGTTTTCTGTTTGCGGCTGGCCAAGTACATTCAGTTTCAGCCGTATCTCATCAATACCCAAAGCCCGGCCAACAAAGAGGCCTTGAATTGGTTCAAGGAGAATCGCAGTCAGTTGCCGGTGGATAACACGCCTCTTCCCGACTTTTCTTTAACCACAAAGCTCTGAATCCATTGCAAGGAAGCCATGCGGAGATGGAAAGAAATCGCAATTTAGTCCTGCACGAGCAAGGCCAGTTCAAAATCCGAGAAATTCGCGTGTACCAGCCGGACACGCGGGCAATTCCAGCGGAATGGCCCCAACCCGCCGGTCCCAACAAATACATTGTCTATGCCGACAGCATGATCATCGAGCGCATCATGGCGCACGCCCGGCGCAAAACCGAGCATGAATGCTTCGGCCTGTTGATGGGCAATGTTTTCGTCGACGAGAGCAAAAGCGTGACGTGGATCTATTTGCAGGATGCCATCGAAGCCAGCCAGGTGGATGCGGATACCACCACCGTCGAAGTTTCGCGCGAAGAGTTCATGCGCATCAATGACGAGGTGGATCGCATTCGCGAACAAACCAATGACGATGTTCGCAAGATCGGCTGGTATCATTCCCACCCCAACTATGGCATCTTCATGTCCAATACCGATCGCTTGAATCAAAAGCGCTACTATCATCAGGAATGGCAGCTTGCGCTCGTGGTCGATCCCATACGCAGCACCATGGGCTTTTTCCGCGGCGCTTCGAGCAATCGCTGTCCGCATCGCGTGGTGGAAATTCGTC
>JABWAN010001125.1 GCA_013361015.1 Candidatus Zhuqueibacterota bacterium
TGAATTTCAAAAAAGCAGGAGTGATCTATGTTCGCGACCTTTTTTTCCGGGAGCCGCCGCAGCGTGCGTATCGCGTTGCTCGTTTTTGCCGCCCTTTTGCCGCGTTTGGGCTTTGCACAAGAATTGGCGCTGGCCGTGATTACACCGCCGAGCACGAGCAGCGCGACAGCAGTGGCGCAAGGTGAACCCCAACCCGAAGCGGCATTGTCACTTTTGGAGAGATTAGAAACCCTCGAGCAATTATCCGAGGACGCCGCGCCGGCGGAGTTGAAAGCACTGTTCGCAGCAGGCCTGCCCTGCCAAATTCATTCGCGCTCCGAAGAAGGCGCCGAGCTCACCGAAGTACACCCGCTCTTTCCGGCGAACGCGATCTCTGTCGAAGCTGCGCCTGCAGCACCTGCGCCTGCACCCGTACCGATGATGTCGCCCTCACCGCGACCGGCCGTGCAAGCCATGACGCCGGCAACTTCATTGGACGCACCCTTTGTCACGGAAAAAATCAAGTCCCTGCAAAAGATGGTGGAGCTGATGCACGCCAAAGAAAAGCTCATGGCAAGCCGCGTGTATTATGAGAGAAGGTTGGGAGAATTCGACAACAAGGTCGGGAAACAGTAATTTTCACTGGCACCGCTCGAAGCCGGCGCTTGAGGCTCCCAAATCTTGTTCGCGCAAAAAGCAAAGCGTGCGCTGCAGAATCAACCACGATTCTGCGACGCACGCTTTTTATTTTGCGTCGCGCCGGTTGAAGAATTAAGGCTTGCATTTAAGGGCAAATCTTATTGCTTGTTCCTGCCGCACGAACCCTCAAAAAGCAAGGACCGCTTATGAAGAAGCACCACCTCATCTGTGCGCCGCGAACCGCAACGATTGTGCTGAGCATGGCTTTCCTGATCATGGCCATGACGGTTCGCGGGAAAGCTTCCACTTACTACCTCGATGCCACCTCCGGAAATGACGCTAACAACGGCCTATCACCCCAAACGGCGTGGCGCACTCTTGCAAGAATCAATGTCTCTCGCTTTAATCCCGGCGATAGTGTTTTGCTCAAGCGCGGAGAGATGTGGCGAGAGCGACTCGATGTGCCTTCTTCCGGCGCGCCGGGTAATCCTATCACGTTCAGCGCGTATGGCGTTGGCAACAACCCCATCATCAACGGCGCAATGCTACTTACATCTTGGAATCAAGCCGACGGCAATGTGTGGAGTGCCGTGGTCGATCCGCGGCCGGTGTTTGTGGAGGAAGTGAATATCGTCGTGTTCGATCAAGTCTATGGCGCGCGCCAAGCTTCGCGCGCAGATTTGACCGGTGAGCGCGAATGGTTTTATGATTTGTCGACCCAACGGCTTTACATTTTTTCCAGCGCAAACCCCGCCGCGAAATATCAAAACCCCGGGCTCGAAGTTGCCATCCAATTCGGCGCATTTTATTTGAACAATCAGGATTATATCACGCTCAACGGATTGACGCTCATCTACTCCAACAACAATGCAGTCAAAACGCACGACGACGACAGCGACCACATTGTGATTGAAAACTGTTTCATCACCGAAAGCGCGGGCACCGGCATTTCCGCGCCCACCGGCTCGGATGATTGGACCGTGCGCAACAACACCGTGACCTATTGCGGCAGAGAGCTTGATCGCGATGGATTGTATGTGAACGAAGGCTGTAACGCGTGGAAGATTCACGACAACGTTTTTGCGTTCAATGGCGGAGACGACATTGCGTTGGAAGGCGGAAGCGGCCACAGAATTTTTCGGAATCAACTCGGCCCGTCGCGTTCTGTTTCAATGGGCGTAGCCATTGAAGGCGGCAGCGACTACGAAGTCTACGAAAACGACATCAGCGGCCACGACGTCGCGGGCATCGTGGTCAAAGCCGCGC
>JABWAN010000090.1 GCA_013361015.1 Candidatus Zhuqueibacterota bacterium
CGCTCAAAGAGCGCTTCAAAATGGTGCTCTGCGTGCGCGAAACGCCGCTCTCTTCGATCACTTTGGAGCAATGCCTTAAGCTCTCGCGCGACGGCGTGATCATCATGCCGATCTCACCGCCGCTTTATTTTCTGCCGAAGTCCGTGGATGAATATGTACTGGCATTCGTCGAGAAAGTTTTGAGCGTGCTCGGCGTGCGGCAAGGAAAAGGCTGGCGCGCGGAAGAACTGGAATGAACTCATCTTTCTCATGACGAAGTGGCTCGCATAATGCGAGATCGCCTTGTGCGCGGAGGTCACATGAAGCCACCTAAGATATCTTTGTGCGGCGCCGTGATATTGCTATTCTGCTTTTGGAATTGCGCCGAGCGCTCACCCGTTTCGCCGTTGCCTTTTGAAGAAAACCTTGAGAAGGTTAATGGCGAAACCACCCGCACGAGCGAGCGGGCATTGGTCATTCGAAATCCGCTCGGTGGGTTGATCGTTACAGGTTCTAATGCGCGCGACGTTTTGCGGTGGTCTTTAACAAAGATCGTATCCTCACGCGGAGGATTTGCCGGCGGCAATGAATTCGCGCAGATTGCGTTGCAAGCTGCCACGCGCAACGATACTTTGTTTTTCGAAATCATTGCGCCCGGCAATAGCGATGCGCTCAAATATCTTTGCGGCCTTGCGCTCGTAATGCCTGCAAACATGGCGTGTCATGTCGTCTCTGTGGGCGGTTTGGTCAACATTTCCAATTTGGATACCACGCTTTCGATTGCGGGCGCTAAATACGAGATCAACATCGCGCAGCACAGCGGCTCTTTGGAGGTCGCGGCAATGCAGGGCAGCATTGCCGTAGAGAACGTTTTGCCCGACAGCGGCTTTTGCTTGGTGAATACCGGGCAGGGGAATATTGCTGTCAAGTTGCCGGGCAACACCTCCGCGCAATTGCATGCATACACTTCGAACGGGAGGGTAAATTCTTCGGGATTGGTTTTTACGCATATTTTGGAGCTATCTCCCAAAACTTTGCGCGCAACTTTGGGCGAAGGTCGCGGTCAAATCAATTTGAGCACAGCCCATGGAGATATTTCTATGCAAGGTTTTTGACCACGTGCGATAGAAATTGCAGCGCGACTTTTTATGAAGATTAAACGAGAAAGACTGAGATGCAAAAACTCCCCGAATTAGTCCTCGTTTCCACTTCCCTCTATCGCCAAGAACTTCTAGCGCGCCTCGGCGTGAAATTCCGCGCGGTTGCGCCGCGTTTTGAGGAGACGCATGTGCACAACGGCGACCCCGCGGCGTTGGCGCTCGAGCTTGCGCGCGGCAAAACTATGAGCGTGGCAAAGGATTTCAAAAACGCGATACTCATCGGCTCGGACCAAATCGTGTGGTTTGAAGGCCGCGTGCTCGGCAAGCCCGGCTCAAAGGAACGCGCACTCGAGGAACTACGCGCACTGCGTGGGCGCACGCACGAGTTTTATATGGGGCTGCTTCTTTATCACACCGAAAAAAAAGCGGCGCAGGAATTTATAGTGAAAGGCTCGGCGCAGTTGCGCGCCGATCTCACTGAGCTAGAATTGCGACGATATATCGAAATTGACAATCCCATCGATTGCGCCGGCTCGGCAAAAACGGAGGGCGTCGGGTTGATGTTGTTCGAAAGGCTAGATTGCGAGGATTGGACAGCGATTGTCGGCCTGCCGATTATTGCACTCACCTCGGGCTTGCGCAAGTGGGGCTATCCGCTTTTTCAATCATCCTAATACCGTTTAAAAAGCGCTTGCAAAGGCGCAGACGCAAAAAATCCGCAAAGAAAAGCTCAACCGCGCAGCGCAATCGTCCACGCGAGCAGAATCGCGCCGGCGAATAGCGCGAGCACGGCGAGTCCGCGTTTGAAAATGGGAATCTTATTTTTTCCATACCAGCGCCAGCGCACGACGCTCCACGAAAGGAGTTGCAGCGCCGGAAAGAGCAAGAGATGGGTGCTTAATGCAATCAACAAGCAGAACACCGACCAGATGATCCATTTTTCGGCAAAGGAGAAGCCGCGTTTCTTGCTGGGATCGACTTCAGTCGCAGGTTGAGTTTTTTGTTGGGGCATAAAGGCGCTTTGGCTAATAGGTTAAAAATGAAATCCCTGCTCTAAAAGCAAAGACTTTTCAGGAAGCGGATTTCACTGTAAGCGGATACTGCTTTTGCTTGATCCGCATACGGTAAAATTCGCTTACAAGAAGCTTTTGGGTTGCGGCTCGCGTTGAGGCCTTCCAACTCTTAAAACCCGGCAGGCCGGTTTTCATCTTTCCATTTGTTGAATGTGCTGCAAGACTTCTTGCGCTGCCTGCGCCAATTTCGCATCACTAGGCGCTGCGATGATGCGCTGCAGCACGGGGACGGCCTTCCGAGGTTGCTTTTTATTCACAAAATCTACGGCTTGATTGTACCATTCCACCTGCTGATGATAACGCGCCTCTTGCAACGATTGCTCAGCATTCTTTTTCAATTCCGCATCTTCGCAAGTTGCAACGACCTGCAGAAACCGTTCTGCGGCTTCTTCGAATTTTTTGTTCGCAGCTTTTATGAGAGCGCTGCCATAGAGATCAAGGTGGCGTTTGTGTTCAATGGTTTTCCGCAAATCTTTGATCTGTCGTTGCAATCGCGCGGCATAGGGTGACCCCGAAATACGATCCAGAATTGCAAGCGCCTCTTCGTTTTTGTTTTGTGTGAACAGTTGCACGGCTTTTTGAAATGCGATGACGAGCAACCGTTCTTGGGCTTCAGTAATGAGACTGCGCCGACCGCTCGGCTGGAACACTTTTTCGAACACAAGTTGGGCTTTGGTGGAATCCCCGGCGCGGGCGTGGAGCGTCAATAGGTTCAATGCAATATCCCTCCGCGAAGGCAACTGCGCCGCGGCGATCTCCAAAGCTGAAATGCCCTCGGCGAGAGAATCCGCGGGTGCAAATAGAAAAGTCTCTCCGAATGCAGCATGGGCCATGAGAAACTGCGCGTCAAGCGCAATGGCACTGCGAAAAGCCGCGCGCGCTTCACGTGCGTTTTGCACCACGGCGTGCTCTTTGGAATTCCAGCCCACGCGGCTTTTGATATTCTCCATCAAACACGCGCCATATTGATAGTGCGTCAGCGCGCGCGTGGGTGCAAGTTCGATGGCCTTCTCAAAATAGTCGCGCGCTGCCGTGAGTCTCCCTCTTTTGCCCTCGAGATATCCCAAACCGGCATGAGCATGCGCATAATTCGGGTCGAGCGCAATCGCTTCCAGGAAGAATGCTTCAGCTTCATCCCACCGTTCCTTTTCAAGATGCGCCAGAAGGTCGCCGAGATGAAAGAGTACCTCGGCGCGGGACATTGCAGTCACACCGGCCTCGGCGTCAATTGCCAGTTGTTGCGAACTGATTTGTGTGTAGTTGAAGCGCGACTGGCGCAAATATTTTTTGAGATTTGCTTCCAGTTGCATTTTATCCATCGCAAAGGCTTCCGCCACGGCCTGCTCTTGCGGGCGGCCTTGTGCGAGCAGCTTGAAGAATTGTGAGAAGTGGGGAGCTAATCTACCCTCCTCTCCCTGCGAAAGATAATGCACCAACAGCCAAGACTGTGCGTAGAAAATCCCTTGATGGGACTCCTCTTCGTGGAAAATCGCACCTTCCACTTCCTCCCAGAGTTGATCCAGCGGCAAGAGTTCGTTCGCTTGCAGAATGGCAAGATGTGCTTCCACCGGCAGCCCGACATTCGCTTTGTTGTCATCGGAGTAGAATGTGCGATAGTATTCCGCCAAGCCTTCATTGAGCCACAGCGGCAGGCCCGGCAGATTATTGTTGGTGAAGAAATGAAGGTATTCGTGGAAAATGATTTGCGAAGCTTCCTGGCGGGCATTAATGGCGAGGTAGTTGCCATCCGGGCGCGCCAGAAAGTAACCGGCTAAGGAAGGCTTACGATCGTGCACGTGAAATATATACGGTTCGAAGGACTGGTCATTTTTGAAGAGAAATATCGAAGTCGGCACGGGCGCACTGACGGTCATCGCATCGGTGAGCAAGACGAGTGTTTTTCGGAGCCGTTCCAAATTACTTCCGGTGAGTGTCGCAACCTTCGCTTCGGCGTTGGTATAGAGCGTAAAGTTTTCAGTTTGCACACGCAACCAGTTTTCGTTTTTTTGGGGCGGGCGAACCTGCGATTGCGGTTGCGCAAGCGCCCACCACGGCGTGAGCAAAACACCGAGCAGCAGTGTGAAGGAAAGGCGTTTCATTTGGAATGCGTGTTTCGGAGCGGCGACAACTGCATGTTTCAAACTTCGTTCAAAGATCAAACCCGTCAATTACAGGAGCCAAATGAGAAGCGCTTCCGGCAGAATATCATGGCTGAGCAGAAGCGGTGCTGCCTCCCAAAAAACAAAAAGGCTTGCAGATGATTCATCAACAAGCCTTTCATGCTCTCGTGTTTTCATGTGTGCCGAGGGCCGGAATCGAACCGGCACGGTCACTTTAGTAACCGAGGGATTTTAAGTCCCTTGCGTCTACCAATTCCGCCACCCCGGCCGGGGAAAACCCAAAAAACAAATCACCAAAAACCAATTTACTGTCAGCGTTCTTTGATTTTCGGGAATAGTCTTTTGGGGTTTTTGTATTTTCGAGAGGCGGCGATCGGATTTGAACCGATGAATAGAGGTTTTGCAGACCTCCGCCTTGGCCACTTGGCTACGCCGCCATTGGTACCGCGATATTCCAGTCGCCGACTTTTTTGCAACAGAAGTTTTGCGGTCCTGCTTACCAAAATAAAATCCCTGTCGGAGCGAGCAGGGATTCTATTTTTCATGCAGAGCGGGAGACGGGGCTTGAACCCGCGACCCCGACCTTGGCAAGGTCGTGTTCTACCACTGAACTACTCCCGCTTAAAAATGTGGCCGAATATAGAAATTAATGCTATTGCGCGCAAGTTTTTTTTCTTGCAATCCAAGTGCGTTTCCAGTATAATGAGCGCGTTTTGAATTGCAACGACAAAGCTTGGGCTGAAAGCGGATTTGCTCATGGTTGAGAAAGACATCGAATACACGCAGTTGATCATCACCTGCGAAGCCTGCGGCAACGTGAAGCGTTACATGGTGCGCAGCAAGGAAGAATGTGATCGGATTTTTCGCGAGTTCCGCTGCGAGAACGGTTGCGGCCGCAATCTGTACAGCTTTATTACATTGGGCACCTTGCGGCGCGAGGCCGAGCCTATCGAGAACAAAGCCGGCGCAGGCAAGCCCGAGTAATGCTGCAGCGCTGACCTACACGCCGATCATCTCTCATCTCCATATCTCAATTTCACCTCGGAAATCTCTATGTGCCGTCTCCTGGCTTATTCCGGACCAGCCGTTAATCTTCACACGCTCATCTTTACGCCCGAGCATTCGATCGTAAAGCAGAGTTATCAACCCAAAGAAATGCGCAGCGGCATCATCAATGCCGACGGTTTCGGCTTGGGCTGGTATAATCACGAGATCGACGACACCCCCGCAGTATTCAAAAGCCCGATGCCGATTTGGAGCGATCTCAATTTGCCTAGCCTCTCGCGCAAGATTGTGACGCCGCTCGCGTTCGCACACGTGCGCGGCGCGTCCGCCGGTATGGCCATCGCGCAGACGAACTCGCATCCCTTTGCCAAAGAGAAGTATCTCTTCATGCACAATGGCGTCACGGAAAATTTCCGCACCTCATTCATGCGTGTGATGCGCCGCCAGCTTTTGGACGAATATTATGCCGGCATTGAGGGCACCACGGATTCCGAGCACATCTTTGCTTTGTTCCTCAGCAATATGAAGCGCAACCATGAAAGTGCTGGCGACATGGAAACCTGTTTGGTCGAGACGATCGAGCAGATGCACACGCTAGCCAAGAAATTTGACAGCCACGTTGTGCTCAATTTAGCCGTAACGGACGGCGAGACTGTTTTGGTCAGCAACTATACCACATTTCCGGTCGCGGCTTCATTATATGTTGTAGAAAATGCTGCCGCCTTTTCGAACGCTGCAATCGTGTGCTCGGAGCGCATATTCACTGATCCGGCTTGGGAACCGGTGCCGCCCAATCATTACGTGCATATCGGAAAAAATGCCAAGGTGAAACTGAAACACTTCAACACGAGCGCATAGGCAGGAGCTGAAAACGGCGAAACACTTCGAAGACAATTTGTCGAATAGGTCGTTCGTGGCTTCGCTATTTTGCTTTCCTCTTTCGAAAATGTGTTCTGCATGCCGACGAAGCCAGGTCTTTCAAATTTAATATTTGACATTCGGAGCGGCGTTTGATACATTCGCCGCGTGTGATGAAGGGTCGTCGCAGAATTGGAACGAAAGTTGGGCGCGTGCGCGCCTTTTTATTTGCTACTGGAACAAAGATGCCGCGCGATTTGGTTCGCCTCAAAAACATGCTGTTTCATGCTCATCACGGTTATTGGGATGAAGAACGCCGCGTCGGTCAGCGCTTTGAAGTCGACGTTGAATTGTTTTTGGATGTGAAAAAGGCCGCGGCGAGTGATCATATTCGCGACACCATCGATCTCTACAAGGTTTATCAGTCCGTTGAGAGAGTCGTCACCCGAAAGCAATTCAAGCTGGTGGAAACCTTGGCCGAAGCGATTGCGGCGACTTTGCTCAAAAAATTTCCGATCACCGAAGTGAATGTTTGTGTGCGCAAGCCGAACTCGCCGGTTCCGGGAATTTGCGACGGCATCGAAGTTGAAATCTATCGCGACAAAGCAGGTGACGCGAGATGAAAAGCGCGGCGGCGTTTCCGCCTGGCGAGAAAACGTTGCAGCGTGACGTGTTCATTGGACTGGGTTCGAATCAAGGCGAGCGGCATGAATGGCTCGCGGCGGCGCGCACACGGTTGCAAAACGGTGAAACGATTTCGTTGGTGCAGCAGTCGGCAATATATGAAACCGAGCCCCTCGGCCTGCGCGAGCAGCCGCACTTTCTAAACCAAGTCGTGGAAGTTGCCACCAGTTTGCCGCCGTTAAGTTTGTTGGAACATTTGCTGAAAATTGAAAACGACTTGGGGCGCGTGCGCATGCAACGTTGGGGGCCACGTAACATTGATTTGGATTTGCTCGCATATCAAGATTGTGAGATTAGCTCGGAGAGCTTGCAGTTGCCGCACCCGGAAATTCCCCGGCGCCGTTTCGTACTCACGCCGTGGTGCGAAATCGCGCCAGGGTTCAAGGTTCCGATCTGGCAATTGACTGTGGCAGATTTGCTCGAACGGTGTGCAGATCGCAATAGCATAGCGCTTTGGAAAAACTAGCGTGGCCGCACAGAGCTGAGTTGCAAATATAAAAATGAAAATTGCAATGTGTTTGGCAGCGACTGTGGCGTGCGAATAGGTTGGCAAGGTCCAATCCCTCGTGAGGTTTTAGTGCGTCTTCAATACCTCGCCATCGAAGGCGTCATCGGCGCCGGCAAAACCAGCTTGTCCCATCGTCTCGCGGAACGCTTCGGCGCGCGCGTGCTCTTGGAACAACACGAAGAAAATCCCTTTCTGCCGGATTTCTATCGCGACCAAAAACGCTATGCCTTCCAAACGCAAATGTTCTTTCTGCTCAGCCGCTATCGCCAGCAACAGGATTTGCCGCAAAAGGATCTCTTTCACGACCTGCTCGTCGCCGATTACATCTTTGCCAAAGACCGCATCTTCGCTTCGTTGACGTTGGAAGAGCGTGAAATGACGCTCTACGATAAAGTCGCGCGCTTGTTGGAGCGCGACATTTTGCGGCCGGATTTGGTGGTTTATCTGCAAATGAGCACCGAGCGCTTGCTGGCCAATATCAAGCAGCGCAATCGGTCTTATGAAAAAAACATGAGCGAAGATTACATCCGCTCGTTGAATGAGGCTTACAACCGCTTCTTCTTTAACTATGCGGACACGCCGTTGCTGGTGATCAACGCGACGAAGATCGATTTCGTGAAACGCGAAGAAGATTTCGAAGACTTGGTTGCGCAACTCAGTCGTCCGATTTCCGGCGTGCAATATTATTCGCCGCCCGGGTGAGCAAATGGATTGATGGACAATTGGATTGAGGAATTGAGGCTTTTCTCCCCAATCCCAGAAATGTAGCTTTGAGGTTGCACTATGATTCGCATAATTTTCTACCTCTTGCTCTGCTATCTGGTCTATCAGATATTGCGGATGCTGTTCGTGCAGAAGCCGCAAACGAACGCGCGCGTGCAGGGCCGCCCCAAAAATGAGCCGCTTGATCTTTCCAAGCAAATGGTGGAAGACGCGAAGTTTGAAGAGATCAAAAAAAAGTGAGGCTGCCCGCACGCTCTGATGCCGACATATCTGAGAATTCTTCGCTACGTCCGTCCCTATTGGTCGGCGCTCACGGGTTCGTTGATTTGCATCTTCTTCTATACTCTTTTCAGCAGCGCCTCGTTGGTTTCCATCCTGCCTTTTCTTGACGTAATCTTTTATGGCGCCGAAGTCAGCAAAGCGGACGAAGCTCCGGCAACCTCGACGGAACTGCCGCGGACCGTTGCGAACGCAAGCGAACAAATCAAGCAGAAGTTGTACGGCTTTGTGCTCGGACAAGGACAGCGCGGCGCTTTGCTGCGTTTGTGCGCCCTCATCCTCATTCTGATTCTCTGTAAAAACATCTTCGACTACCTGCAAGCCTATCTCATGGCGCACGTCGAACAAGGCGTGATCATGGATTTGCGCAACGATATGTATCGCCATCTCCACGAGCTGTCGTTGGGATATTTCAATCGCACGCGCACCGGGCAGCTTATTTCGCGCATCACGAACGACGTCACCCTTGTCAATGGCGGCATCTCCGCGGGCTTCGTTACGCTCATCAAAAATCCGCTGCTTATCCTCGCGTATCTCGGCATTGCGTTCGCGCTCAGTTGGAAATTGACGCTCGCCGCGCTCACGATTCTGCCCATGAGTTTGGTGGTCATCGGCGCCATCGGCGTGCGTTTGCGCCGCGTTTCCACACTCTCACAAGCGAAAATGGCCGATCTCACCTCCGTGCTGCAAGAGACCATCACGGGCGTGCGCGTCGTTAAAGCCTTTGCCATGGAAGATTATGAGAACCGTAATTTCAAGCAGGAATCGCGGGGCTATTACAAAGCCTTGCTGCACGTCAATCGCGTGAGCAAGCTGGCCGGACCATTGACCGAATTTCTCGGCGCCATTGTCGGTGTGGGCATTTTATGGTTCGGCGGGCAGCAAGTGCTCGCGGGCCAGTCACTCGCGCCCGGCGAATTCATTCTTTTTTTGCTCGCCGTGTTTTCCATCATGCAGCCGGTCAAAGAACTTTCTTCGGTGAATAGTCGTTTACAGGAAGCCGTTGCCGCGGGTGATCGCATATTCGAGCTGCTTGCCACCGAGCCGGAAGTTGCGTCATTGCCCGGCGCAAAACCGGTCGAGCGTTTTGCACAGAGCATTCGCTTTGAAAACGTTTCTTTTGTTTATGAAAACGACACGCAGGTTTTGCGCGAAGTAAATTTCGCGGTACAACGCGGCCAAATTCTCGCGATCGTCGGCCCGAGCGGCGCGGGCAAATCCACGCTTGTGGATTTGCTGCCGCGTTTTTATGATCCCACGAGCGGACGCATTCTGCTCGACGGCGTCAACCTGCGCGAGTTTCAAGTCAAAAGCTTGCGCCGTTTGATGGGCATCGTTACACAAGAGACTATTCTCTTTCACGGGACCGTGCGCAGCAATATCGCGTATGGCTTGCAAAACGTACCTGATGAAAAACTAATCGAAGCCGCGACGGCCGCGAATGCGCAGCACTTTATTTCGGAGTTGCCGAAAGGTTATGACACGATCATCGGCGAGCGCGGCCTCAAGCTTTCCGGCGGGCAACGCCAGCGGCTTGCCATCGCGCGTGCGCTGCTGAAGAATCCGCCGATTCTTATTCTGGATGAAGCCACCTCCGCGCTCGATAGCGAAAGTGAAATGCTCGTGCAACAAGCCATCGAGCGTTTGATGGTCAATCGCACCTCGTTCGTGATCGCGCACCGGCTCTCGACGATATTACACGCGCATCAAATCATCGTGCTCGAGCAAGGCCGCCTCGTGCAATGTGGCACGCACGACGAACTGCTCGCACAAGAAGGCGTTTATCAAAAATTGTATCGCATGCAGTTCCGCGCGTGAAGCCCGCTCCACGTTTGGAGTTATAGAGTAATGGAGTTTTGGCGTATTGCTTTTCCAGCAGTCCATGACGCCATTACTCCAACAATCCACTCATTCATCAATCCAATTAAAATTGTGAGAGGAAAACCTATGCGAGAAGTCATCAAAGCCACGGGCGCGCCGGCGGCCATCGGGCCTTACAGCCAGGGCATTAAAGTCGATGCGGGCAAAATGATTTTCACAGCGGGACAAATTCCACTCGATCCTGCCACCGGCCAGATCGTCACCGGCGACATTAAAGTGCAAACGCGGCGCGTGTTCGAAAATATCAAAGCCGTGCTCGAAGCCGCGGGCGCGTCGCTCGCGAATGTCGTGAAGACCACGGTCTTTCTCGCAGACTTCAATGACTTTGCGGCCATGAACGAGGCCTATGCCGAATTCTTTCCGAATCATCCCCCTGCGCGCACAACTGTCGAAGCCAGCGCGCTGCCCAAGAATGCGAGAATCGAAATCGAGACGATTGCGGTATTGAATTGAGTATTGATTGACATGTTTTTGTTTAGAAGAAAAACGCCGCACCGCTTTGGCCGTTTCATTAAGGCCCATACGTTCACCGCAGAAATTCCCCCCTTGAGGGGGGCCAGAGGGGTGTTGCCTATTTCCTCCACGCAAGCCGTTGAACGCATCCCCCTGGCCTC
>JABWAN010001126.1 GCA_013361015.1 Candidatus Zhuqueibacterota bacterium
ATGGCGACGCGCGCGGGGTCTATCCGATCACCAGCCTCTATTACGACACGCCGGACTACAAAGCCTATTGGGATAAGATCGACGGCCAGCGCAACCGGCGCAAGGTGCGCGTGCGGGTCTACGGCAATGGCGTGGTGAGTGCTGCCACTCCCGCTTTTGTCGAGATCAAAGCGCGCCGCATTCAGTTCTTGAACAAACGCGCCGAAGCGACGGAGATGGTCGCCTCCGAAGAAGAATTCGACTCCGTGACAGTGGACGAAGCGGACAGCCACGAACGTGTCAACGCCAGTAGGCCCGCAGCCCCTGTACCCACGCAACCCCAAGAGCCGAAGAATGAATTTAATTTTGGCTACGATAACCTTAAATTGTGAGCACGCAAACCATGCTAAAAAGAAGACGCATTTGTAGATTTTGCGAAGAGAACGAAGTCTACATTGATTATAAAGACGAAAAGCGCTTATCACGTTTCGTCACGGAACAAGGCAAAATCATTCCGCGCCGCACCTCGGGCACGTGCGCCACGCATCAACGCATGTTGGTCACGTCTATTAAGCGCGCGCGCATTCTGGCGCTCATGCCCTTTGTATTTGATCAAGCCCGTTAATTCGTAGTCCCGCTCCCTTATGGAGCGCTCGTATTCATTACAAATGGCGGCCTGCCTCGCAGCCGCGACTACAATTCATTAGATAGAGTGGAAGGTAGACGATGAAGGTTTTGCTCCGACAAGATCACGAAGCGCTCGGTGAAGCCGGCAAGGTTGTAAACGTGAAAGACGGCTATGCCCGCAACTTTCTCATCCCGCGCGGCATTGCGTTCGAAGCCTCCGAGCGCAACTTGCACGTGCTAGAGCAGGAAAAGAAGCGTTACGCTTCGATCAAACTCAAAGAAAAGAAAGCTGCGGAAGCGCTCAACACCAAGCTTGACGGCGTGTCGATTACCGCGGCCATGCCGGTTGGCGAAGATGATCGCATCTTTGGCTCCGTCACCAATCAAGACATTGCGGATTTGCTGGCGGCCAAAGGCTTCGCCATCGACAAACGCAAGATCATTTTGGAAGAACCGGTGAAAGCCTTGGGCATTTACGAAATCCCCATCAAGCTGCACTCCGAAGTCGAGTGCAAAGTCAAGCTCTGGGTTGTCAAGCAATAACGCCCGCCGGCACCTTTCGTTTGGATTTCAAAAGTGGAGGCAACTCCACTTTTTCTGTTTGTAAATCACTGCTTGTGTGAGCCGCGGGCTCTCACAAGCGGGATTTCAGAATTTTTGCAATGTTGCCTCACCCTTTTCAGCGCGAATTGGAAAAGGGCGGCCTCATGGGTTGCACTGCATCATTGATTGGCTAAACAACCGCGGTACTGCACCATGAACCAATCCCAGAGGGAGGTGGCGTGATGGAAGTGGATAAAATTTATCCTCCGTGTCAAAAGTGTTCCAAGGGCGTCCTAATTCCGCTTTCGGACTACGGGCGCGAAGGTGCGACGATCATCTTCAAGGCCTGGGTCTGCACCAACCCGGAATGCTGTTACAGCTTGAGAATCGACAACGGCGAAGTGAGCATCGGCAAAGTTTCCAATCATTCGCTGAAGTGATTCTCGAAGCAATGTGAAATGAGGGTATCGGCTGTCATCGCGCGCGAGGGCTAGCTGATACCCTATTTTTTTGATGTGAATGATGAATTCCGCTTGATGTGAAGCGTGGCGTTACGACGCTCAATGCGCGACCAATCCGCCGCAGCTCGTGGTCACTTGGTCGAACACACCGAAGACGGTATATTTCTTGAAAGATCATTTGGGCTCAACGCGCGCAACAGTCGATCAAACCGGCGCGGTCGTTGGCTATGATGATTACGATCCGTTGGGCTATGCTTTGGCCGGGCGCATTAT